>JAIOHO010000763.1 GCA_019912905.1 Anaerolineae bacterium | reverse complement strand
GCATCCGCAGAGTGTATCGTCCTTTGCCTTATCCGGCAGAACCGTGAGGCGGCATGATTCAGGATCAATTCAAACGGCCTCTGCGCGACCTGCGCATCTCCGTCACCGACCGCTGCAACTTCCGCTGCACCTATTGTATGCCCGCCGAAATCTTTGGCGAAGGCTATAAATTCCTGCCGCGTGACGAGATCCTGTCGTTTGAGGAAATCGAGCGCCTCACGCGCATTATCGTGCGAGCCGGGGCGGTCAAGCTGCGGCTGACCGGTGGTGAGCCGCTGGTGCGTCAGGACATCGAAACCCTGGTGGCGATGCTGGCGGAGATCGACGGCGTCGAAGACCTGGCAATGACCACCAACGCCTACTTCCTGCCTCAGAAAGCCCAGGCGCTGAAAGACGCCGGTTTGCAGCGGGTGACGATCAGCCTGGACTCGCTCGATGAAGACGTATTCCAGCGCATGAATGGGCGGCGGTCCAGCGTGCAGAAGGTGCTCGACGGCATCGCCGCTGCGGAGCAGGCCGGGTTCGACCCGATCAAGATCAACACGGTGGTGCAGCGCGGCGTCAACGATCATACGGTGGTCGATCTGGCGCGCTTCTGCAAGGATCACGGCTATATCGTGCGCTTCATCGAGTATATGGACGTGGGCACCATGAACGGCTGGCGCATGGATGACGTCGTGCCCGCCGATGAACTCGTCGCGCGCATCGACGCCGAACTGCCGCTGGAACCCATCGGCAAGAATTATCGCGGCGAAGTCGCCCGGCGCTACCGTTTCCGCAATGGCGGCGGCGAAATCGGGCTGATTACCTCCGTCACCAGGCCCTTCTGCGGAGCCTGCACCCGCCTGCGCCTGTCGCCCGAAGGTCAGATTTTCACCTGCCTGTTTGCCGGTCAGGGCACCGACCTGCGCGCCCCCCTGCGCAGCGGCGCATCCGACGAAGAACTGGAGCAGATCCTGCGCGGGACGTGGCACGCACGCAACGATCGCTACTCCGAAGAACGCTCTGAGCTGACCGAACCCCGCACTGAAAAAGTCCAGATGTATCACATCGGCGGCTAGAACCGCTGCTGAAGCCAGTAGCGCCGGTAGGCCTGCGTTTCGGCGAGGCGCGCCTGCAACTGCTCCGCCGTGCGCCGGTCCGCGGTTTCGGGCGGCGTGTCTCGCGTCTCGATACGGATGACGTCTTCTGACAGCAGTGTAAGCTGCATGGCCGTGTGCTGGTGAAGCCAGCGGAGACAGGCGGTGATGGTCGCTTCGGTCTGGCCGGTCAGTGCCGCCAGTTCGCTCACGCTGGCTTCGCTGCCTTTGTGAGTCTGCGCATACTTCAGCAACCCGGCGACCTGTTTGAGCAGGGCATCGGGCTGATCGAAGGGAGGTCGCTGCCCGAACAGCACCAGCGTCTGCGGCTGAACGATGTCCAGCGCTGACTGCCAGATGACCGGGTCCGGTGGCACGGTCCAGACCACCAGCGCCGCCGCCCCGCGCAGTTGATAGCGGTTCAGCCCCTCCGCCAGCGCGACCCCCTCGCTCCACACCACCGCCTCGGGATCATCGCGCCGAACCTGTTCGAGCGCCGCCTGAGGGTTTGGGACCTGACGATAATCGACCACGTCGCAGCGCGGCTCGATTTTCAGCAGCGCTTCCCCGGCGACCGGGCGGGCATCCAGCCATTCGATCAGCGCCTCCCGTTTGCCGTTGAACACATTAGGACGCACGGTGTAAGCGAGGTCAAAATGGCCCGGCGGCACCGCGTCCAGGTCGCCAAACCACCAGATTACCCGCTGCTCGTGCCCGGTCTCATCCACGACGCGCAGGTCCAGGTGATCGCCCCGGCTGCCGAGGGTGCGGCGGCTTTTCACAGACACATTTTTCGTCGCCAGGGTCAGCGGCGGATTGCCATTGCCAAACGGCGCGAGCCGCCCCAGGTCCTCGGCAAAATCGAGATCCATCTCGCTCAGGGCGAGGTAGGCATCAATTGACAGGGCAGGCTCGACGGCGGTTTTGCCGAGTGCCGCGCGAACCGCCTGCGACAGGCCGCGCCGGAATTCGTAAACGTTCTCCACCGGCAGACTCACACCGGCGGCCATGTTGTGCCCGCCGAAGGTGTTCAGCAGGTGCGCCTGCGTCTGGATAGCCTCGACGATGCTGCACCCGGCCACGGAACGCGCCGACCCGCTGGCGATTCCTTCATTTTCCGACAGCACGATGACGGGGCAGGCGTAATCCTCGACCAGTCGGCTGGCGACGATGCCGACCACGCCGGTATGCCAGCCCTCGCCGGACACCACCAGCGCGGCGTAATCCCGCAGCGATGGCTCCTGTTCGATCTTCTGCACGGCGGCGGCATATACCTGCCGCGTGAGAAAGCGCCGTTTCTGATTCAACCCTTCCAGTTCGTTGATGCGCTCCGCCAGCACCGCCGGATCGCTGCTGGTCAGCAGTTCGACCGCCGGGTTCGCATCCGCCAGCCGACCCAGGGCGTTCAGGCGCGGCGCCAGCGAAAAGCCGATGTCACTCTCAGTCAGGTCCGCCGGGTCGATCTCAGCGCGGGTCATCATCGCCCGGAAGCTGGGACGCGGATTGTGCCGCAGCACCTCCAGGCCGCACTGGAGCCAGTAGCGCGTGTCATCGACCTGCACCATCACGTCGGCCACGATGCCCACCGCCACCAGATCGAGCAGGTGATCGGTCGGCTGTGTGCCGTACAGCGCTCGAATCAGCTGATAGGCCGTCCCGACTCCGGGCAGTTCGCGCAGGGGATGACCCCCCGCCAGGCGCATGGGGTTGACCACCGCGAATGCCTGCGGCAGCGTCGGCGGCAGGGCATGATGATCGGTAATCACCACGTTGATGCCGCGCGACCGGGCGTAATCCACCGCCGCGTGCGCCGCGATACCGGTATCACAGGTCAGCACCAGATCGGCACCCGCATCCAACTGCGCTTTGAGCGTCGGCAGGGCCACGCCATGCCCTTCGGTAAAGCGGTTGGGAATGTGAAAGCTCACCGATCCGCCCAGGTCACGCAGGGCGGACACGAGCAGCGCCGTGCTGGTCTGGCCGTCCACGTCGAAATCACCCCACACCAGGATGCGTTCGCGGTCGCGCAGGGCGCGCTGCAAGCGGCTGACCGCCTGATCCATGTCGGGCAGGGCGTTCGGGGATGTGGGGGTATAGGCGTCCGGGTCGAGGAAGGGCCGCGCGGCTTCGGGCGTGGTGATCCCCCGCCGGGCAAGGCGTTCCGCCACCACCGGATGACCGCCGACGACAGCGCGCAGGTCTTCCGGCACCAGAATCGGTTCAGGGTCCAGCCAGGTTTTCATCGGAGTGCCGGGTTAATCATCCCTTACCGCTCGAACATAATCAGCGGATCGACCAGGCCGCTGCTCATGGCGGCCCAGCCCGGAAAACTCGGATTGGTCGAAGCGCGCAGTTCCAGATGGACGTGCGAGCCGCTGGAATTGCCGCTGTTGCCACAGGCTGCGAATACCTGATGCGGCTCCAGCAGCGTGCCCACCGGGACATCCCGGCGGCTGAGATGGGCATACATGGCGTAGATGTGCGCGCCGGGCATCCCCAGGTTCGCCAGAGTCTGGCGCGTGCCGGTCGGAAGCTGCGTGTGCAGGTAGCGCACCACCATATAGTGGCCGAAGCCGAAATTCCAGCCCTCATCGCTGAAGATGCGCTCGTCGCCCAGGTCGAAACCTTGCAGCACCGTACTCGGTTTGTCGGGCACATTACAGCGGATGCACTCCTTGGATGCAACCAGCAGGCCACCAACCGGTCCAGCGTGCATCGGCTCGCCGACATCGCCGCCATAATCGACGCCGGGGTGATTGGGCTGGGGGCCAGTGAAGCCGCGAATAAAGCGATACCCCACCATCGGCACCGGGTACAGCGCCGCGCTCGAATACTCGGCATAGCGCGCAGGCTGCGCCGGGGTCGTCGAGGTCACGCGCAGGTTAAAACGAGCACAGTCGCCGCTGAAGCTCAGGAGATCCTCGCGCGTCCAGCCCTCCTGCCCTTCGTAATTGAGCTTGGCCCAGCGCAGCGCAGACCCCGGAATCGTGGTCACAGCCAGGACGGTCACGACCGCCTCGAACGGAACAATCGTAATCGACTCGCCGCCCATCGGAGACTGGCGCAGGTTCGCGCCGCGCGGCGCGCTGATCGTCGCAGCGCATAATCCTGCTTCGACCGCAGGCGGCGGCTGGACGGGCATAACCGGTGTCGGAGCTGGAACA
>JAIOHO010000762.1 GCA_019912905.1 Anaerolineae bacterium | reverse complement strand
CTGCAATACGGTACCACCCGAAGGCCCGGAATCCGTATTTGGTGACCACGCCGATGAAAAACTTAATGGCCAGGATGGCTACAATAAAGCACACCACGTTTCCCACCACCAGCAGGTTAATTTCTTTGGAAGAGAGTACAGCGCCGGAATCCATGTACTTCTTCAGCTTAAGTACGGTAGCTCCCAGCATCATGGGAATGGCCAGGAAAAATGAAAACTCGGCGGCGGCTTTCCGGGTCAGGTTTTGGGTCATACCCCCCACAATGGTGCTGGCCGAGCGGGAAGTACCCGGAATCAGGGCCAGGCATTGAAACAACCCTATTTTCAGGGCCTGTGCATAAGAAATCCGGTCGGAATCATCTAGCGTTGGCCGATTAAACCACTGGTCTACAAACAGCAGGACGACGCCCCCGATCACCAGGGAAACGCCCACGGTAAGCGGACTTTCCAGCAGGGAGTCGATCTGGGCGATGGTCATCCCGGCGGTATCGGCTTCCTGCAACACGCGGGAGCGCACCGGGTAGGGGGCCGCGCCGACCATGACCGGGCCGCGCCGGGTGTCGATCTGCCGGACCTCGTAGTCGCTGGCAACCCAGACGTTCGGTACGGCCAGCGTATCGTAAATCTCGACGCTAGAGGCTTTCAGCACGTTGGGTGGCAGGTCGTGATTGCCGACCAGCAGCACCAGCGGGGCCAACTGTGACAGGTCGCGCACGCGCCAGGCGAACTCGCGCTGAAAGGTGGGGTTCGGCGCGCGCGTTTTGAAGGCGTCCCCGGCGAAGATCGTCAGATCGACCTCATGTTCGCGGGCATAGTCGATCATCTCATCCATGCGGCGCAGGAAGTCGAGCACGCGGCTGCTCAGGCCCGTTTGGGGGTCGGTGCGCCCGTAGCTTTCGACGCCGATGTGGATGTCGGCGAAATGCAGGACACGAATCGGTTCCGTCATCAGGTCCTCTCAGCGGACTGCGGCATCGTAATCAACCACATCACAAAATGTATTCGGGATTAGGGGAAGGGGTCGCCTGATGTTTACTTCACCCCGTCTCGCGCGGCCTGACTCTCCTCTCCAACCTGGAGAGGGGAAAGACAACCACAGGTTGGCAAGGGGTGAGGTGTCTGCCCCTATCTTCGAACGCCCCCATCATACCGCATTTCGTGACCGGGCTGAGAGTGGGGGCACAAATTGGAATCCCGGTCGTTTTACATCCTGACCCGGCGTGGGTATGCTTGCTGAAAAACGGATTCAGGGAAAGGGGCACATCATGCGAGTGGTTATTGTCGGCGGATCAGGGAACATCAGCGTCAGCATCGTCGAACTGCTGCTGAGCCAGGGGCATGAGGTCACCTGTTACAATCGGGGACTCAAAGGCCCGGTGCCCGCAGGCGCGCGGCTCATTACCGGCGATCGCAAAAATCGCGCCGAGTTCGAGGCCGTCATGCAGCGCGAACAGTTCGACGCCGCCATCGACATGATCTGCTTCAACCGCGACGATGCCGAAAGCGACCTGCGCGCCTTCCGAGGGGTGCAGCACTTCGTCCAGTGTTCCAGCGTGATGAGTTTTGGCAAGCCGGACATCTGGATGCCGGTTACGGAAGATCATCCGCTTGAGCCGGACACCCCCTACGGCGTGGGTAAGGCGGAAGCGGATCATACCTTCCTAACGGCCTTTTATACCGAGCGCTTCCCGGCGACGATCATCAAACCCTCGACAACGCACGGCCCGATTCGCGGCCTGGTGCGTCAGGCCAGTCGCGATACCCAATGGATCGACCGGGTGCGCAAGGGCAAGCCGCTGGTGGTCTGCGGCAATGGGCGGCAGGCGATTCAGCTGCTGCACGTCAAGGACGCCGCGCCGGGTTTTGTCGGCGTCCTGGGCAAGTCGCGCTGCATCGGCCAGACCTATAACCTCGTGGATAAAGGCTTTGTCACCTGGGATGTGTTCCATCACACGGCGATGGAGGTCATCGGCCAGGAGGTCGATCTGGTGGGCGTGCCGCTGGAGGATATGGTGGCGCTGGGCGTGCCGAACATGGGCACCTGCAAGGAAGTTTATTCCTACAACAACTACTTCAGCAGCGAAAAACTCATGCGTGACGTGCCCGAATTTCGCCCGAAAATGACCCTCAGGCAGGCGATGGAGGATATTATCCCGGTGATGGATGCGGAAGGGCGCATCGACAACTCCGACGACGTGCAGTGGGAAGATCAGCTCATTGCTGCGCAGCGCCGCATCCGCGCAATCACCCTGAGCTGATGTGTTTACAATAACTGGAGAAATTCCTCGACGGTCAGACCTGTCTGCCGGATGATATTTCGCAGGGTTCCCGGCGGCAGGCTTTTTGTTTCGGGGACGATCACCTGCGCATACGGCTCGTCGCGCCGCATGACGATATGGCTGCCTTTTTGCCGGACAAAATAGAACCCGGCTTTCTCAAGCGCCACATACAATCCCGACGGGACAAACCGCGTGGCAGAGACGGCATCAAGTCACAACCACTTCGGCGTTGCGATAATTGGCTCAAACTCCTCTACGGTAACCTTAAGAAAAGGTGTAGATACGCCATTTGCCACGGAGCCTCAACCGGCACCAACTTAGCTTTAGTATTTCTTTCACCCATTGATGCTATGGCGCTCTATCCTTAAGCTCGATCAATCGCCAGCAGGATCACCTGGTCAGCCGTGTAGCGGTACAGCACCAGAAACGCGGGCGTATCCTCTATTGGCGTAGTTTTGAATAGACGCACAGTGGGATGTGGAAAGCCCTGTACCACAGTGCCGGTGCGGGGGTCAAATCCAAGGGTGTGGGTCAGGCCAGCGTGAACCTCGTCCATTGCTGAGTAGACGTTGCGAAGGCTGTCAAATTCCTCGGTGAAATTCGGTTCCTCGACAACATCTCTAAGCATCTTCCGCCAAACCTAGTTCGATGATTTTCCGCTGTGCCCAGGCAATATCCGCCGGGGTGATCGGCTGCTCAATCAAAGTATAAACAGCCTGCCAGGGGATAGGTTCACCGGGTGGTGTGACTTGCCAGGGAAGAAGGTCCATTTTCCAGGGTGGGTCAAGAGCCTCAATTTTGGCAATGACTTCTTTTGATGGAGTTGTCGCCAGAATCTGTTGTAGTTCTTCAGGCAGTTGTTTCATTTGGCAGTCTCCTAATGGCTTAAGTATAAAGCGGAATCCGCCGAATCGTCCACCATCGGCGTACCTTCAGTGCGTGTAAGCCATGGTCTGACAGGCCGAGCGTTTCAATGAGTATGTCGTAGAGCGCCTGATGTTCAGGGCTGTTCCAATCGTATTCCGACATGGCAGCGCCTCTTATTTGCTTCGCGCCTTGGTGTTGAAATTAGTGCAACAGCGCCATCGTCAGCAGGGTATGCAGCATCACATTGGTGCCGCTGACGACATCCTCCCATTTCGAGTATTCGGATGGGTGATGGCTGATCCCATTGATCGACGGAATAAAAAACAGGCCGCTCGGCACAAAGCTGCTCATGGTCTGGGCGTTGTGGCTGGCATAACTCGCCAGGCGCTGATGGGTGATGTTCAGGATGTCGCAGGCTTTTTCGATACTCTGGGTGACGTGGAGGTCCAGGAGGGCGGCGGGGAGACGGGTAGCCGGGGAGGTCTTGACGTCGAGGTGGTAAGCGCTGGCGCAGTGTTCCGACAGTTCGTGCAGGGCGTCTTCCATATCGACCAGCAGCGCCTCATCCGGGTGGCGGAACTCGACCGTGATACACACCTCGCTGG
>JAIOHO010000761.1 GCA_019912905.1 Anaerolineae bacterium | reverse complement strand
AGATGACGGTGGCGGCGGCGTATGCGCTCAACGATCCGCTCATCACCTATGCGGGGCAGGGTGGACCGGCGGGCAGCCTGGAGGCGCTGGTGACGGTCGATCAGCCAAACATCGTGATCGAGACGGTCAAACAGGCGGAAGATGGTCAGGGGATCATCGTGCGCTTCTACGAAAGCCAGCGCCGCCGGGGACAGATTACTCTGCGCACGGGCTTCGACCTCAGCCAGGCCTGGCACACTAATCTGATGGAAGAAAATGGCGACGCGGTTCCGGTGGAAGGGCGGACGGTGACGTACACCGTGCGGCCCTACGAAATCGTGACTCTGCGCCTGGTCTGATGAACAAGTGGGGCACGGTGCGCTGTGCCCCACCTTCCACTCCGCAGGCCGCGATCCGCTAGCAGTTGGCTTCAAATGCCGAGGGCAGATACAGATCGATCAGGTATTCCGGGTAGCCGATGGCCGCCAGATTTGCATGGCAGTCGCTCAAACCCGCGCCCTGATTGCACCAGTAGCGCACGCGTTTGATGAGCGTTTCCACCCGTTCGCGCGGCGTAATAATCCACGTATCTTTCGGCACGAAGCCGAAATAAATCACGCGCATTTCGTCGATCAGGTTGCGGCTCTTGAGGTACGGCGCGATCAGGATAGTATCGCGTGCGCCGTGCTGAGATAAATACTCGGACACAAATTTGGCCGTGCCGCCAAGGTCCACCAGGTCTTCCACCACGCCGACAATCTGATTGCGCACGTCAATGGTCACGTCCTGAATTACGATCGGTTTTTCCAGCGGCTGACCCGGCCCGGCATAATACTTGACGCCGAGCGTCCCAAATTCCACCGAGGGCAGACGCTTATTGGGGTGATAAGCCAGATGATCGTGCAGCAGGACCCCCGGCAGCAGTGCGCCCATCGTGATCATGACCGCCTTGGTAATCTGTTCGCCGGTCTCGATGTGCTCAATCTGGTACTCGTAGACCTGCCGGGCCAGGTCTGCAACCATCATCGCTTCGACCTGATCGGGAATATACAGAAATTTCAGTTCATCAAAGGCGATGGTGACCCCTTCCGGTTCTCGCCAGAAGTCGAGATCAATCTGGTCATCCAGCACGCGCAGTTGTTTCAGGTAATGGGACATGAATCCTTTTTCCTCAGTCTGTGGGAGCGGCCTGATTTTACCGGGGCTATCCACAATGTCTATGGACAAATTGCACGGTCTTTATTCTGACATCATTCCGGTCTTAGAAGGCTTCAGATCGCCTGCTGCTGTCAGCAGGCAGGATGCCTACCGGGGATATGGGAACGGTTTCCCGGCCCAAATCTGAGCCTTTTCAGCGCCATCGCTGTGTTGTTCACCGGGATGATGGGCGAGTTCCCCGCGTGATTCGAGGATCATAGAGTTTCGTCCAGATAGCCGGAAAAACGCTCGTAGGCGGCCTGCCAGTCGGCGGTATGCCTGGGGGTGTATAGTTCGGTTCCCATCGTCTCGCGCAGGATCGCACGCGCCTGACCGACGTCATCCAGTTCCCCAAGCGTTACAAACTGGACGATCGCATTTCCCAGGGCTGTGGCTTCGACCGGACCAGCGATGACGACGCGCCCGGTGGCATCGGCGGTCATCTGATTGAGCAGCCGATTCTGCGATCCGCCGCCGATGATGTGCAGTCGATCGACGTTGCGGCCCGTCAGTGCGACGAGATGTTCCAGCGCATCGCGATACTTGAGCGCGAGACTTTCGTAGACCGTGCGAATGAACTGTCCGACCGTCTCCGGCTGCGGCTGATTGGTGCGCTGACAGAAGGCGCGAATGCGGGTGGGCATGTCGCCGGGTGCCAGGAAGTCCGGGTCATCGGGATCGACCAGGCTGCGGAACGGTGGAGCGTTGAGGGCTTCGCCGACCAGTTGATCGTAGGTGTACTCGCGGCCCTGCTGCTGCCAGGTCGCGCGGCATTGCTGCGCCAGCCACAGGCCCATGACATTTTTCAACAGACGGAATGTGCCATACGCGCCGCCTTCGTTAGTGACATTGGCGGCATACGAGGCGTCATTGATGACCGGTTCGGTCATTTCGAGGCCAAGCAGACTCCAGGTACCGCTGCTGAGATAGGCGTAATCGGCGGTGGTCGTCGGCACGCCCACGACGGCGCAGCCGGTATCGTGACAGGCTGGAGTGATCACCGGGATACCCTGATACTTGCCGATCTGCGTGCCGGGCTTGACGATAGTGGGGAATATCGCCGTCGGCACTCCCAGGGTTTGCAGCGTCTCGGTATCCCAGGTGCCGGTGCGCGGGTTATAGCACTGCATGGTGCTTGCATGTGAAAACTCGGCAGATTTTGTTCCGCTAAGCCAGTAATTAAACAGGTCGGGAATCGGCAGGAACGTGGCGGCGGTGTCCAGCAGCGGGCTGCCCTGATTCACCAGGCTGGCAAGCTGGTAGAGTGTGTTGATCACCATGAACTGGATACCGGTACGCTCGAACACCGTGCGGCGCGGAACACGCTCGAAAACCCATTCCATCATGCCGTCGGTCCGGCTGTCGCGGTAATGGGCGGGGTTGCTGAGTAAATTGCCATTCCGGTCCAGCAAAGCAAAATCCACGCCCCAGGTATCTACCCCGATTCCCGCTACATCCTTTCCGGCAGCGTGAATACCGGTGGTGATTTCATGCCACAGGCGTAATACGTCCCAGTGCAGGGTGCCGCGTACCTGAACCGGGATGTTCGAGAAACGGTGCATTTCTTCGAACTGGAATTGGTTCCCATCAAACCCCACACGAATTACCCGGCCTGATTCCGCCCCGAGGTCTACCGCCAGCACATCTTTTGTCGTCATAGAAGAAACTCTTTTCTATTTTCTAGAATGGTATCACATGGACCTGAACGCCCCTGTGTCGATACTGCTCGACAAGATCGGTAGTGGCGTTGGCCGATGTAATCATGCGCTGAATCTCGCGCACCGATAATACCGTATAGGGAGCCGTCTTACCCCATTTGCTGTCATCGACCACTACGAT
>JAIOHO010000760.1 GCA_019912905.1 Anaerolineae bacterium | reverse complement strand
GTACTGCGCGTTGCGGCATCTGCGATGTTTGAGGTACAGGCTGCACTGGCCCTCGGTTCATTCGTATCGGTGTTAGTTCTGTTCTCGGTGCCCGTAACCCTGATGGGCTGCGTGTCGCCGTTTGCGGTTCGGTTAGCGGTGTCAAACGTCAGTGAAGCGGGCAAGGTTGCCGGGCGCATCTCGGCCATCAGCACCATCGGCAGCCTGCTGGGAACCTTTCTGCCCGTGTTGATTTTGATCCCGGAACTGGGCACGTTTGCGACATTCATTTTGTTCGCGGGTCTGCTGTATCTGATGGGCTTCGGGGGAATGTGGCAGCATGACCGGCGGGCGGCGCTCAAAACGCTGTGGATGCCTGTGGTAATTGCGGGGTTGTCCGCCCTGGTGCTGGCTGGACCCCTGCGCGCGGCGGCGGCTGGCGCGACCCTGCTGTTTGAAGATGACAGCGCCTACAACTATATTCAGGTACAGGAAGATGCAGCGGGTTATCGGTATTTATATCTGAATGAAGGCCAGGGCATCCACAGCCAGTGGCACCCGGATATTTACAGTTATCGCCGTACCTGGAGTTTTTTTCTCACTGCGCCCTACTTCAACGAAGCACCTTTTTCACCTGACCAGGTCGATTCGCTGGCCATTATCGGACTCGCCGGGGGGACCATCGCCCGCCAGTATACACATGTTTACGGCAGCATCGCCATCGATGGCATCGAGATCGACCCTGAGATCATCCGCGTCGGTGAACAGTTCTTCGGCCTGGACCCGCTGCACATGCCTAACCTGACGACCTATGCCGAAGATGGCCGCTATTTTTTGAATCGCCTGGATAAACGCTACAGCGTCATCGCGGTGGATGCCTATCGCCCGCCCTACATTCCCTGGCACCTGACGACAGTCGAATTCTTCGAGAAAGTTCGCCAGCGCCTGACGGCGGATGGCGTGGTTGCCGTCAATGTGGGCCGAACAGACACCGATCGCAGGCTAGTCGATGCCATCACTGGCACCCTCCTGCGGGTATTCCCCAGCGTCCATGCGATGGATGTGCCCCTGTCGTTCAACACGATTCTGGTCGCAACCCAGAAGCCGACCCAGGCCGAGAATCTGGCCCACAATCTGGAAGTGCTCCCCACCAGTGCGGACCTCGTCTTGCGCGATGCGCTGGCACTGGGGGTACAGCAGATCGTTCCGGCGCACACTTCAGATCTGATCTTTACGGATGACCGCGCGCCTGTGGAAACCCTGGTCGATTCGCTGGTCCTGAATTTCCTGCTGTCGGGTGGCACAGAACAACTCACCACATCCAGATAGCTGTGATATGCTGGATAAGAACAATCGGAAAAGGTGAAATGCGCAGCCTCGCAACCACGTCCGCATCGGTAGACCGCCAATCGCATTCATTCTGGATCACCGGCCTGGGTATTTTTTTGTCGGCGGCCCTCCCCCTGCTGCTGGTGATGTCCAACGCACGGTTGGTTATGTCACCCCTGTTTCTCCAACTCGAGTACACGCGGCCCGGTTTTCCAGAAGATTTCTATGGTCTGACCCAGGCAGAGCGGCTGCGCTATGCACCCTTTGCCGTGAATTATCTTCTCAACGGCGAGGACATTCGTTATTTAGGCGATCTTCACTTTTCAGATGGCACAGCCCTGTTCAACGCGCGGGAACTAAAGCACATGCGCGACGTGAAAACGCTGACCCAGATCGCCTACGTCTCGACGGTGGCGCTTGGCGCGCTGGCCCTGACTTGCGCTTACCTGCTCCGGCGTGCAGGCAGAATGCGGCAGGCACTCTTTCGGGGCGGCTTGTTAACCATCGGCCTGATCGCAGCCATCATTCTGGCGGCGGTGCTGAACTGGGACTTCTTTTTTACCGGCTTCCACCAATTGTTCTTTGAAAGTGATACCTGGTATTTTGCCTATTCGGACACCTTGATTCGCCTCTTCCCCGAACAGTTCTGGTTTGACGCAGCCCTCGTAATCGGGGTATTCACCACAATGGAGGCGCTCTTTGTGATAATCATCACATGGTTCTGGCGTCGAAAGACTTTTGACAGCACCTTACCAGAGTGATACGCTGAGTTATTGGAGTGTGAACTCGTGAGAAACAGGCTCCACAACCTCAGAAAATGGTTTACTGTCGGCATTGGCATCAAGCGCTGGCTGCTGCTTATGATGCTGGGTGTGTTTCTCATCTCTTTTGGATTTGCCCATATCCTGCACGTCCTACAGCCCTTAGTGGCGTCCTCCCGTTTTCACCTCTTGATCTACATCCTGGTGGGCCTGGGTTTTATCCTCATTGCGCTGGATAAACTGACGCGGAATATCCTTGCCCCCTACCGGAAATATCAACAGGGGCGCGTGGTGGACGTGGTGTATGCCCATCGCAAACGCGAACGAGGTCCCCGGGTCGTCACGATTGGCGGCGGAACCGGGCTGCCCACCGTACTGCGCGGTCTCAAGTTATATACCAGCAACATCACTGCGGTGGTGACTGTAGCCGACGATGGCGGCAGTTCCGGTCGTTTGCGCCGCGATTTTGGCATCCTCCCACCGGGAGATTTACGCAACAACATCGCTGCCTTAGCGGACGACGAGAGTTTAATGACCCGGCTGTTCCAGCACCGATTTGCGTCAGGCGACCTGGGCGGACATGCCTTCGGTAACCTGTTCATCTCGGCGCTGGCGAGTGTGACCGGCAGCATCGAAACGGCCTTGATCGAAACCGAGCGGGTCCTCAATATCCAGGGGCGGGTCCTCCCGGCGACCCTGGAAGATGTCAATCTGGTCGCTATGGTTCGCCTCAACCATTCGGCCCAGGTGGTCAAAATCAGAGGCGAATCGAACATCAGTAAGGCGGGCGGGCGTATCGATCGCGTGGAACTAAGCCCGGTCGATGTTCACGCTTATTCTGAGAGCGTCCTGGCGATTCTGGAAGCGGACCTGGTGGTGATTGGGCCGGGCAGTCTGTACACCAGCATTCTGCCCAATCTGCTGGTGAAGGGCATCACCCAGGCCCTGCGTTCAACCAGCGCGCATAAAGTCTATGTCTGCAATGTCGCGACCCAACCGGGTGAGACCGAAGGCTACACGGTAGCGGATCATGTGCTGGCGCTGGAACAGCATATCGGACGAGGTGTGTTCCAGACTGTATTAGCCAACAACGCCTATCCACTAGAAAATGCGGGGGAAAATACCCACTACGTCCAGCCTGTGCCCGACCCACACGAAGTCCGCCAGCGTTATACGATTCGATACACCGATTTAACCGACTCGGAACAGCCCTGGCGTCATGATCCATCCAAGCTGTCGCAGGAGCTGCTGGCGCTCATCAAACAGCAGCAACCTTACAGCGCACCAGGGCGAACAGATGTCACCATCATCAGCCCTGCTCTGGCAGCAAACGCGCGCCGCGAATTTCCTGATGAAGATGTTTAAGCACCTGAGATTGGCGTGCGCCGTACTTTGATAGGCGATCCATTAAGTCTGAAGCGGAAACCGACTGCCGCTCTTTATGTATTCTGTGGAGGAAAACACATGAATAAGAAAACAATTCGCGATGTCGATCTTGCCGGAAAACGCGTCCTGATACGTGTAGACT
>JAIOHO010000074.1 GCA_019912905.1 Anaerolineae bacterium | reverse complement strand
ACATCACAGGGCACGAAATGGGCGCTGCCGCCCACCATGCGAATCTCGGCCAGCGCAGCATTGGCCTGGTCCGCATTGCGCGCAGCCAGGACCACCTGAGCGCCTTCCCGGACGAAGAGCCGCGCCGTCGCCCGCCCAATGCCTGAGTTCCCGCCGGTAATGAGCGCGATCCGCCCTGCTAGTCGTATTGCACACCTCCCTGACCATCGCCCGTGCCGACGAATTCCAGCCGGTCGCGGCCTTCGCTTTCGACCCACACGCCGCACGGTCCGCCGTGTTCGCTGGCCTCCAGATCGACTTCCTGCCCGTCAAAGTTCAACAGCGGGTGATAAAACTTGGCGACTTTCTGCGCCTCGCCGACCACGTAATGCGCGATCAGTGCGCGGCGAAATCGATTGGAACTGACATTCGGGCCGCTGCCGTGAATCACCTGCCCATTGAAGAACAGCACATCGCCCGGCTGCATGAGGACCGGCTCCGGTTTCATCCAGTCCGCCAGCGGGACCGTCGAGCCGGTAAAGCTGGTGCGCGTGTCGGCATCGACCATGCACAATTTCGGCAAATCCTGGGTATGCGGGACCGCGACCATGCAGCCGTTTTCCTCGTCGCACGGGTCCACTGCCATCCACGCCGCCAGGCAGGTCCCCGGCTGCACCTCCAGCGAGCGCTGATCCTGATGCAGCGCCTGGCCGCGCGCGCCTGCCGGTTTGAAGTAAAACATGGTCTGCGCGGCATAGGGTTCCTGACCGAGCAGGGCGGTCGTCCACTGGCGCAGCCGGTCGTCGAGCAGCCAGCGCAGGCTGACCTCATCCCAGCGGTGCGGGTGCACCATGCGCGGATACTTCATGAGGGGATCTGCCACGTCGGTAATCTGGTCGCCTTCGTAACCGCCGATCTTCTGAGCATTCAGGTTCATAAAGTGGCGCTTGATCGCCTCCACCTCGTCCGCCGCGAACACCCCCGGCGCGACGACAAAGCCGCGTTCGTTGAATTCGGTAATCCACTGCGGGTCGATGAT
This sequence comes from Anaerolineae bacterium, assembly GCA_019912905.1. Classification (GTDB taxonomy): domain Bacteria; phylum Chloroflexota; class Anaerolineae; order Aggregatilineales; family Phototrophicaceae. The sequence goes on along the minus strand of JAIOHO010000074.1, from coordinate 6,171 downwards.
CACACTGCCTCCCGAAAATGATCTGCCATTGCGTTTTTCGTCGTTTTTAGTTTTTAGCTCTTGGCTTTTAGCCATTGGCGTTCAAGTACAGTCGAAAAAGTGCTGGGTACTGAGTGCTGAGTTTTTGAGTCAGAAATTGTACTCAACCTCCCTAAGAATTTCTTCGTTTGTACCGAACGCTCCGCCCGATAACCTCGTGTGCAGGGGCGATGCTTGCCTCGCCCTGGGCACGCCTTGTCCCTACTGGATTACGGCAGATTGTTCATCCATGACGAACAGCTAACGGCTCATCCGATTCACGTATTTGCATATGCGCTATCTTACGTCCGATTACCAATATTCGCAGCCGTAAAACGCCATATGCTCGCCGGGTACAAACCGGGGCCGCGCCGCGTACAGATTGGCGACACCCGGCACCGACCGCCCGCGCAGCAGGATGTTGGCGTGTTCGGCGCGTTTGACCCAGGTGCTGGTGGGAATGTAGCGCAAAGTCAGGCCCTTGCGCCACTGGTCGGAGGTGTTGGCTTTCGAGCCGTGAATGATCTGCGGGTTGTGGATCGACACATCCCCGGCCTTCAGTTCGATGTCGATCACGTCGGAGTCGTCGATCTGCGATGGATGAATGCCCGAAGCCAGGACGTTTTTGCCGTCGTCCACCTCCTGAAGTTCAGCCCGCGACAGCAGGCGGTTATGCTGGGTGCCGGGCAGCACCCGCATACAGCCGTTCTCGACCGTCGAATCGGTGGCGGCCAGCCAGATAGTGGTAACTTCCATCGGCTCCAGCGGCCAGTAGGTGCCGTCCTGATGCCAGAGTACTTCCTGGCCGTCGTAGGGCCGTTTGGCGATGTAGTGCGCGGCGAACAGCGCGATATTTGGCCCGATGAAGGTTTCGACGATGTCCAGCAGGCGGTCATCCCCAACCAGTCGGTGCATAAACGGGTCATCGACCAGCAGCTCGTGGTGCAGCTGCTCCGGGCGCATATCCGGGTATTTCTGGAGCAGCCAATCGACGTGCGCGGACGTTTCAGCGGCCAGGTCCGGGTCGATGGCGTTGCGGACGATGACATACCCCTGTTGGTCGTACTGCTGGCGTAAATCGGTTGCGATCATGGTTCCCCTTTTCTCGAATAAGTACCCCTAAAGATTCTTTTATGGAAGGGGCGCGCCGTGCCCCTACAGCCCGTATCCTCATGGTCGGAAATGAAAGACCATCCCGGCGTGTGATCGCCTGATTGCTACTCCAGTTCGATATTGAGGCGGGCGACTCCGGCGCGTTCGTGGCGGGCGGTGATGCTCACCACACCGCCGGCAGGCGCATGAATCACCCACTCCACCTTGAGGCGATCGGCGGTCGGCTGGCCCATGCTGCGCGGATGCCCGGTCGGGCCGAGGAGATGGCGGCCTTCCAACTGGCCGAGTTCCTCGCGCGCTTTGCCGGTCTCCAGGGTGGCGCTCTCCGGCAGGTTGATTTCGGCCACCACGCCGCGCACCGTTTTGTTCTTCAGCGCCATCTTGGAGGTATAGGTCGGCAACCAGCCGGTATTTTGCAGGGCCAGCGTCACCCGGTAGCTGCCTCCGCCGAGCGGTTTGGCTTCGGCCTTGAAGACCTCCAGCCTGGGCGTGCTGAGCGCCTGGTAAATAATCCAGCCGGTGAAGGGCGCGATCTCGCTTTCGAGGAAGTTCAGCGGTGGGTTGCGCCAGGCATACAGGAAGTCCCAGCCGCCGAGTTCCACCGGGCCAAGCTGCGGATGCTCGAAGGGATACCAATCGACGTACCCCTGGCCGCCCAGCTTTTCGTCGCTCCACTTCAGCAGCTTAAAATCGTCCTCGATGGGATGTTCCCGGTACCACTCGATAAACTTCATCTCGTCGATGCCCGCCTGCCGCTGCGGACTCCAGATCTCAACGGCCCACATGAACATGCCCAGGTGGACGTAGATCCAGTCGAAGCCGCCGGAGATGACCTGCTGCGGGTGATACTTGAAGTCGTGGAAGATTGAGATGTTGGGGTAGCCGATCAGCTCTGTGCCTTTTGCGCCGACCTTCTTGTAGGTCCACAGGTCTTCGGCGGGCATGTCGCTGTCAGGTTTGTCGCCGAAGGGACGCAGCAGCGCGCCGCTCATGGTGTGGAAGCTGACGCCGCCGTTGATGTTGTTGTGCTTCGCCACAAAATCGACCACGGCCCGCACTTCCGGCTCCGAAGTCGGGTAGGGTCCCGCGCCGACCTGCTCGAATTCCTGACGCCAGCCTGCCGGGAAATTGCGGTTGATGTCGAGGCCCTCCTTTTTCCGCTGCGGCCTGATCTGGATGCCGTCGTAATCCTCGATCGGGCCTTCGGGAATCAGGCGGTAATACTCGCCGCCAAATTCGTCCGGCTCGCGGCGCACCATCAGGCGGGGTTCGTCCGCGTGTTTTTTCCAGGGGCCATTGGGGTCCGGCACGCGCATGGTCAGGATGCGCCCATCGTCGTCCACATCTTCGTCGATCAGCCCGCCGAGCGGGTCTTCATCGTAGGGGTAGGGGCGGGTGCTGCTGCGGATGATCTTGGGCTTGTCGGCCAGTGCCCATTCCGCGCCATCCGGGTTGATACGTGGGCAGATGTACAGAGCGCGGCTGTCGAGCAGATAGGTGATCTGCGGGTCGCTGCCGTACTGCGTGACCAGGTGATTGATCAGGTACAGGCAGGCGCTGGAAGGTGAAACTTCGGAAGCGTGGATGTTGCCATCGACCCAGAAAGCCGGTTTTTCGGCTGCCGGGCCAGTCTCGATGTGGGTGAGCGTCAGCAGCCAGATGTCACGGCCCTCGTAGCTGGGGCCGATGCTTTCCAACTGCACCAGATGTGGATATTCCTGGGCGAAATCGTGCAGAATGCGCGTCAGGTCGTCGTAGCGGTAGTAGCGATCAAAGTAGACTTCCGGCATCTTGAACCTCTGTATTGTTCTGAAATAAAGCCAGCACCCTCACGTGAGAGTCAGTGTCCCTGGCAGAATGTGCTCAGGCGTATTGATCCTGTCATATTGGGCCAGCACCGCTTTTAATGCGGCCACGTCTTCATCCGGCAGGCGGAATGACTCGCGTTTGTCCGGCTGCGCCCGTTCGAGCAGCGTGCCTTCCTGCGAATCGCGGCTGAAGGCTTCCAGTGCCGTCGCCACTGCCGCAGTGGGCACAGCACAATACTCGAAAATCGCCTGCACGACCGATTCGCGCTGGGCATTCAGGTCTTCGTAACGGACCGCCAGAAACGGAATGGTCGGCTGCCACTGCTCGTAACGTTCCAGCATCCCGTGCCAACCGGCAGCGGCGGTCTCCGGCTCGGTCAACGGACGTCCCAGAGTCTGCGCCAGATCGACCGCTTCCGGGTAAAAGCGGTTGTCAACTGGCTCCATCAGCTCCATAAAGCCAGCCAGGGTTGCCGCGTCCAGATCCAGGCCATGTTTCAGGCGGGCAAACGAGGCCATCCAGCTGACTGCGCTGCGATACAGAAACAGATTGTGCGCTTCCGGCAGGGCCGCCGCCAACAGATCGCCCATGCGGATCATCCAGTTGCGGAACTTGATGACATATGTGTTCGGGTTGGTCCCAGATGCAGGTGGCTTGCACAGCAGGCGGGTGCAGGCGCGGGCCAGTTCGATGAGTTCCGCATCGCGGCTGCCGTCGCTCTCGCGCTGCCACAGCAGATTAGAATACACATCCGGTTCGGACAGGCTGACGATGCCCTCGACCGCGTTAAAGATGTTGCTGAGCAGGGTCGAACCGCAGCGCCCGATCGAATAGATGAAAATCAGGTGCGGGATCGGGCCGCGTGCCTCACCCAGCCGGATCAACGCCTCATAGGGCAGCACGGCCAGACGCCGGGCCTGTTGATACTGGGCCATGTAATAAAACGGGGCGTCGATCAGGCGAAAGTCCGGTGGGGTTTCGACGAATACGGCCTGCCGCTGGGCATCATCCAGCCCGTACAGCGTCCAGTTGGGATCGTCCAGCAGTTGAGCGGGGTCGAGGGTACCGTCCTCGTGATAGACAAAGTCGGTTCCCAGATCAGGTAACAGCAGCTCAAGCGAGCGGGTCCGCTGGTCGATTTCGAGGATTGTGGCGCTCATCGTTTAGTAATCCAGGGTTAAGCTCACCGGACAGTGATCCGACCCCATGATGTCGGCATGAATCTGCGATGTGACCACCTGTGCACGCAGATTGGGTGAGATGAAAAAATAATCCAGCCGCCAGCCGATGTTCCGCTCGCGCGCCCCGGCCCGTGCCGTCCACCAGGAATAGGCCCCTTCGAGGTCAGGGTTGAGCACACGGAAGATGTCGAGATACCCCTGCCCGACCAGTTCGTCCATCCAGGCGCGTTCTTCCGGCAGGAACCCGGTCTTTTTTTCGTTTTCCTTGGGGCGGGCCAGGTCGATCGGTTGGTGTGAGGTGTTGACATCGCCGCAGAAAATGACGCCTTTGCCCTGGGCGCACAGGCCGTCGCAGTATTGCAGAAAACGGCGGTTGTACTCCATTTTGAAGGGCACCCGGCCATTGTCCTGCCCGCCGTTGGGGAAGTAGGCCGTGATAAACACAAAATCATCGTATTCGGCCACAATCGTCCGGCCTTCGTGGTCGTATTCGGGAATCCCCAGGCCAATCTGGACGGACTTCGGCTCGACTTTGCTGTAGAGGGCCACACCGCTGTAGCCTTTGCGCTCGGCGCTGGCCCAGTAGGTATAGTAGCCGTCCGGTTGGCGCAGTTCCGGTTCGAGCTGATCCGGGTGGGCTTTAGTTTCCTGAATGCCCAGGATGTCCGGCTGCACGGTGTTCAGCCAGTTCAGAAAACCTTTCTTATGGGCGGCGCGGATGCCATTGACGTTCCACGAATACAGTTTCAGCATAAATCCCCTCGTCCTGAGATGCCGCCTCATTTTAACGCAGCGGACGACAATCGGCACCTTTCTCCTGACGAAGGGCGGTGCTCAGGTGCCAGGGAGATGATTTGCTTTTGGCTTACCTCACCCCTGCCAACCTGCGGTTGTCTTTCCCCTCTCCAAAACCTGGAGAGGGTGCTCAGGGGGATCGAGCTTGGCTCGACTGAAGGCAGCTTCGCTGCCCCCGCGCAAGGGGTGAGGTGTTAGTCCTGGGTCTAATTGACAGGGGGTGCTACGAAGCCGCCCAGAAACGGATCGAGTTGTCGGCACTGACGGAGGTCAGCACGGTTCCGTCCCCATTGAACGCCAGCCCGCCGATGAGGTCGGTATGACCGGCAAGCTGCGCCAGCATCGTACCCGCGCTGGCATCCCACAGCGCTATCGTGGGAGCCTGACTGGAGTCTTGATCGCCGCCCGCGGAGGCCAGCAGCGTGCCATCGGGACTGAAGGCCAGCGCGCGCACGGCTGAGCCGCTGGTCTGCGGGGTAAGCGCCGGAGCCTGAGCGGAAAGATCCCACAGGATGATCGCGCCATCGCTGCTGCCCGACACCAGCCGGGAACCATCCGGGCTGAAGGCCAGTGCATGGACCGGTGCCTGATGCCCATTAAGCACCGCAATCGACTCGCCGCTGGCCGGGTTCCAGAGGCGGACGGTCTGATCGTCCCCGGCGGAAGCCAGAAGCGCCCCGTTGGGACTGAAGGCCAGCGCATTCACAGCAGCGGCGTGCCCGCTCAGCGCAAACTGCTGCGAGACGGACTGGATGTCCCACAGCAGGATCGCGAAGGTCTTATCGACCTGCACGCGGGTGACGGCGGCATCGCCTGCCGAAGCGACCGTGCGGCCATCCGCTGAGAAGGCCACGGCGCGCGTGATCCTCTCGTGACCCTGGTCGAACCAGCGTTCCAGCAGCGGCGCATCCGGCGCAGTGGACCAGAGATGAATGCCGCCGCGCGCATCGCCGATCAGCAGCAGACTGCCATCGCGATTGTAGGCGACGCTGGTAAAGGGATCACTGGACGACAGCAGTCGAGGCGCGCGGTCGAGCGCAGCCAGATCATACAGCCACACGCCCGGTGTGCCCTCGCCGCCCGGCACGGCGATCTGATTCTGATCAGCAGCCAGCGCCGGGGTCAGGTTGGCCTCGGCACGGGCGCTTTCGGTGACCAGTGCGGCATTTTCGACGGTCAGCGGCGGCAGGCTGGCAGGCAGCGGCAGGGTCGGTGCGAGTTCCAGCCAGTAGACACGCTCCTGACCTTCGGAAGT
>JAIOHO010000759.1 GCA_019912905.1 Anaerolineae bacterium | reverse complement strand
GACCTGGCCGCCGTGATGAGCCTGTACCTGACCAGCCAGGAAAGCCGCAATACCCTCATGACGCAGTATCCCCTGCGCTACCAGTTGATGGCGGGCTATTTCGAAAACGTCCTGCCCAGCATGGTGGACGCCAAGAAAAAGGCCGGCGCGGGCTGAGGCCGACGCGATCCTCACCTTGAACGCATCGTCGGGGCACGACCTGTCGTGCCCGCCATCAGGAATATCACGTCCCCATCTGCCCCATTTTCCGCCTGATTTCCACCCCGATTAGGACGATGGTCCCTGCGGGACGATTGTCCCATTACCGGTCATCAGCGGCGGTCTTATGCTTGGCACAATGCTGCATCAATGTATTGTTGCTCAAGAGGCTGCAAGATCATGGCGCTGACTCAATTTGAATATGAAGTGCCGTCCCTCGAAACCGCCGAACGTCACACCATCGTCGTTCCGCTGGCGAATCCATTTACCGCGCCGGTGCTGTTGGAGCTGGCGACGGTTCTTGCCGGAAAAGAACAGGGTTACGTTGTGGGGCTGCTCGTACTGAGCGAAGAAACTCCCTATCCCGATGACCAGATCAGCCAGATGCAGAACATCATCCGCGCCTTCCGCAAGTGGGATGACACCTGCGACATCGAACTCATCACCCGCCGCACCCCCCAGATTGCCGAGGGCATCGTCGCGGCAGCGCGCGAATTCCACGCCCGCCAGATCCTGCTCGGCCTGACCGACCCGGTGCGCGGCTATGTCGAACTGGGCCGCGTGGTCGAGGCGGTCATCGACGAGGCCCCCTGCGATGTGCTGGTCTACCGCGACTCGGATTCGCCCGGCTTTACCCGCGTGGTCGTCCCGGTCGGCGGCTCGGTGGCGTCGCGCGTCACGGTCCAGATCGGTTTGAAGCTGGCCCAGGGGACCGACCGGCCTTGCGAGGTGCTGCACGTCTACACCAACCAGCGCCCGGAATGGGAGAGCCGCGCGCGGGTCGAACGCATGCTGGCGGCGGTGCGCGGGCACAATATCGTCCAGACCAAAGTGCTGCCCGGCATCAACGAAGCCGACAGCGTGCTGGGCTATACCAACGAAAATGACATCCTGGTAGTTGGCAAGTCGGAACGCAGCGACCTGGAAAAGTGGCTGTACGGCAATACCGCCCAGCGGCTGGTGGATCGTGCAACCGGGCCGGTGCTGCTGGTGGCGCGCTCGCTGGAACACAGCGCGGATCAGGCCGCCGGACACCGCCGCCTGAGCTGGCTGCGCCCGACTCTGGCCGAGGCGGAACAGGATCAGATTATCTGGAGCGCGCAGGATACCGCGTCGCCCAGCCTGGATTATTTCGTGCTGCTCATCGTCGCCTCGTTTCTGGCGTCGTTGGGGCTGCTGCTCGACAGCGGCGCAGTCGTCATCGGCGCGATGCTGGTGGCTCCGCTGATGGGGCCGATCGTGTCCTTCGGCGTCGGCCTGTGTACGGCGCGTTTCCGCCTGCTGCGCCAGTCGATCGTCACCGTCATCCTGGGGGTCATGGTCGCTTTTCTGGTGGGCTTCACCATCGGCAAAATTGCCCCGCTGGATGCACCGACGAAAGAACTGGTCGGGCGCGGCTTCCCCTCGATCCTGGACGCCGGGGTCGCCCTGGGGGCCGGGTTCATCGCCGCCTATGCCACCGCCCGCCGGGGCATTCCCGCAGCGCTGGCCGGGGTTGCCATCGCCGCCGCCCTGGTACCGCCGGTCAACGCCATCGGCCTCAACCTGGCCTTCGGCGAGATGCGCCTGGCACTGGGCGCGGCCCTGCTGTTCTGCACCAACCTGGTCAGCATCGCGCTGGTGGCCGGAGCGGTCTTTTTCTGGCTGGGGATGCGCCCGCAGCGCTTGCACAGCCGCCACCGCCGCCTGCGTTATGCCTCGGTACTGGGGATCATGGCCCTGCTCGTGCCGGTGCTGGTCGTGCTGCTCAACTTCGGCCATCAGGTCAGCACCGAACTGATCTCGCCCAATGCCATCAAAGCCGTCTTCGCCCCGGCCCAGGTGGTCAATATCAAGATCGTCCAGCATGACCCGGTCATCGTCCAGGCGACGATCCTGGCCTCGGACGAAGTCCCGCGTGAAAACGTGACCATCGCCCAGGACATCCTCAGCAGCGAACTGGGCGAACCGGTCCAGCTTCAGGCCATCGTCCAGCGCATCGTCGAAGGTCACATCGGCAGCGATTGAGATACGATAACGTGCAGGGTGCGGAGTCAGAAACGCCCTTGTTCTGACTCTGTACTCCGCACTCAGCACTTCGCCCAGGCCGTTCTCCCTTCTGGCGTGTGGAGCGCCTTGTTGGAAATGCCTGATTCGCGGGCGGTGCCGGACCCATCCTGAGGGACTGCTGCGTCCAGCGCCGCTTCCCGTTTGAATTCCTCTGTAAACGGTGACTCTGTTTTTCGGGGGTAGACCACGCTGAACCCTGCCCTTGCGTCAGCGGCCAGCCTGGATCAGGAAATCCTTGAGAATGGCGGCGAGTTCTCGCGGACGGTGCCAGGGACTATCGTGGACCGTATCGGGCATCCAGCAGACTTCGGCATGCGCAATGTTCGACAGGGCATCCGCGATCATCCGCTCATCGTCAGGGGAAACCGTCTGGCCGGGGGGCACCGCCGCCACGAGGAGGGTGGGACACTGCACACGGGGGAAAAACTCCTGAGGATTCATTTCCCACAGCGCGCGGACAATCTGCATGTGATTTTCGTAGCTGAGGTGCGCGCGGACGTCCTGCGGGTTGTGGCTGTCGAAAATGGACAGCGCCAGCGGTTCCAGTTCGGGGCGGAAGATCGGCCCCAGCCAATCGGTGCGAATCATCTGCCGAATTTCTTCCAGCGAACGATCCTGGTAGCGCGGCGGGGCCATACCGATTCGGGCCGTCTCCCAATCCGGGTAGCGCCCGGCAATCGAGCGAACGCCGCCGTCCAGCAGCACCGCCTGGGCCAAGCGGTCGGGGCGAGTGGCGGCATAATAGAGCGTGGTATAGGCTCCCCAGGAATGCCCGACGAGTGCCACCGGTCGCGGGTCCGGGAAGACGGCGTCCAGCAGGGCGTCGAGGTCGCGGGCGATGGTCTCAAAATCATAGCCGGAAGCAGGCTTATCCGACAAACCGTGCCCGCGCTGATCCGGCGCAATCACCCGAAAATGAGCCGCAAGATTCGGAGCGATGAGGTCGAACATGCGGCTGCTGGAGGCCAGGCCGTGCAGCAGGACGAGGCGCGGCGCTCCCGGACCGGACCAATCCTGCACGTGCAGGCGCAGGCCGTTGGCCGTCACCCAGCGGGAGACAGATGAAGAACCAGATTGTTTTTCCATAGCGGATTAGATACAGTATCCAACGGTCGGCTAAATGGACGCACTTCAGGAAAGGATTGTAGTAGCGGTCTCTCGGCAAGTAAACCAGCAATCATCGCGTCATCGGATGCAGGAGGATCAAGATGATTTCCCGAAAGATACACGTGGTAGTGGTTCTGGCTTTTCTTCTGGGCATGTTTCTTTTGTCGGGTTTTTCGATCGCGGCCCAAAGCAGCGGGCAAACGCTCGCCTGGTCGATCGAAGGCGTTTCCGATCTGGTGTCACTGGACCCGGCCAAGGCCAGCGACTCTCAGGGGTTCACCGTCATCGGTCTGCTCTACGGCGGCCTGGTTCGGTTGGACGGCCAGCTGCGCGTGGTCTCCGATCTGGCCGAAAGCTGGACCGTGTCGGACGATGGCAAGACCTATACCTTTACGCTGCGTGATGGGGCCGCATTCTCTGATGGGTCGCCGGTGACGGCAGACGATGTCATCTGGTCCCTGACTCATGCGCTGGACCCGAGCACCGGCGGCTGGACCGGGCCGTTTTACCTGTCCAACATCGTCGGCGCGAATGACGTCGCCGA
>JAIOHO010000758.1 GCA_019912905.1 Anaerolineae bacterium | reverse complement strand
ATTATGTCCTGCTGGCCTTTCTGGGAATTGGGGTTGCCTTCACGGTGGCTGCACTCGCGTATGTCGATCGGCTGCTGCTGCGCTTGAGCCGGTTGAGCGAGACGATGACTCGTATTCGTGAAACCGATGACGTCTCTGTGGATGTCATCGTCGATGGTCAGGACGAAATCGCTAATCTGGCAAATGGCCTGCGCGAGATGCTGGCGGCGCTGGCCCGGTCGCGTAATGAACTGTGGCAGACCAACGATTATCTGGAAAAACTGGTCGAGCAGCGGACAGCGGATCTGGTTCAGACCAATGAAATCCTGCTTCAGGAAGTGGCCGAACGCAAACAGGCTCAGGCGGACCTGGCCCAGGCGCGGGATCAGGCTCTGGAGGTGCTGCGGCTGAAATCCCACATTCTGGCGAACATCAGCCACGACGCGCGCACCCCACTGAGCGTCATTCTGATGGGCGCTCAGATGCTCGAATTAGGGCGCTATGGCCCGGTGAATGAGAAGCAGCGTGAAAAGCTGGAGAGCATTTCGGACCACGTCAATCAACTGGATGGATTCATCAGCAACCTGCTCGACGGCGTAACGATGAACAACGCGAAGCTGCGACTTGAACCGGCTGACGTGGCTCCTGTTGATCTGCTGAGCAATCTCGACACCGACTTGGGGCCGCTGGCGCGCCGCAAGGGTCTGGAGCTGACATGGGCGATTAGCGACGAGGTTCCGGAAGTCATCCACACGGATGCGAAGCGCTTTAATCAGATCCTGTCGAATCTGGTGGGCAATGCCATCAAATTTACCAAAGAGGGGTCTGTAAAGGTACGCCTCTATTGTCCAGATGATCGCCACTGGGCACTCGAAGTATCCGACACCGGCCCGGGCATCGAGGTCAACGCGCAGGATCACATCTTTGACGCTTTCTGGCAGGTGGATGGGTCGATGACACGCGAAACCAGCCGCGGAGTCGGGTTGGGGTTGTCGATTGTCAAACAGCTCACTGGCCTGATGAATGGTAAGACTGCGGTCGTGAGTAAAATAGGCGTTGGGACCACCTTCCGGCTGGTGTTCCCCCTGGACAAGAATGACGAGATGGCCGTCGATGCGCAGGCAGTCCGCGCTGGTCGATGAAGGCGACGATGAACCGGGTACACCGATGCCCTGCTGTTGGAACCGGTCAGCGCACAGGCCGATTTTACGCTCCTGAAGCCGGTACAATAGGCGCTCAGTGGAGCGCTCTGGTCGAATGATTTAGCAGCCCGCCCGCCGCAGCGGATCACCCGCGATGTGCTTCAACGCGGGTAATTGACCAGCAGAATCACCAGGCCGATCACCACGAACAGCGACGAGACCGGCACGATTTTGTCCGACGCCCAGCGCGGCAGGAACATGTCGGCCAACCAGTCATTGCCGCTGACGTCACCATATTTGCGAGCCAGATCGGTCAGTGGGCATTTGCGCCCAAACGACCACCAGACCACCCCTTCCAGGACGATGGCCCCCAGCGCCAGTGCCAACGTCCAGTCATAAATGCGGTTCAGCCCGGCGATCCAGATATAGAGGATGCAGCCGCACATAAAGACAAAGACTGCGGTGTGAAAGGTCTTGATCAGAACCAACATAATGCTACCTCTGCGGGATACACGCCACGAAACCTCCGCCCCTCGGTTTACAATTCGGCTGCCGAGCGCATATCGGTGCGCAGGACGCCCCTGACCGCGCGCAGCGCCCGCAGCGTCTCCAGCGCCTTCTCGTGCGAGTCGACCTCAATATAGGCGATACAGTCGTTCGGCCCGACGACGAGGTGCGCCTGCCGGACGCCCGGAACCTGCCGGATGGCGGCCAGCGCTTCCGGCTCATCTACGTCGATGCTGACGTCAATCAGAATGTAGGCTGCAACCATGCCCTTCCTCCTTCGTCTCAGGTTGACTGGCTGCGCTCGCCGTTTGCGAGCGGGCTATAAACTGCCCAGTTCATCCTCCGTGACGGTCAGGCCGAGGATATTATAGCCTGCATCCACATGGACGACTTCCCCGGTGACAGCGCTGCCCAGCTCGGACGCCAGCCACAGAGCCGTGTTGCCGATGTCCTCCTGCGACACCAGGCGGCGCAGCGGCGAGGCCTTTTCAGAATATTTGAGCATCAGGCGGAAGCCGGGCACCCCTGCCGCCGCCAGAGTCTTGATCGGCCCGGCGCTGATGGCATTGACGCGAATATTCTTCGGTCCCAGGTCATTTGCCAGGTAGCGCGTGATGGCTTCCAGTGCGGCTTTGGCGACGGCCATCACGTGATATTTCGGCATCACTTTCTCGGCGGCAAAATAGGTCATGCTGAGGATGCTGCCGCCCTGGGTCATGAGGGGTTCGGCTCGCTTCGCCATGGCGATCAGGCTGAAAGCGCTGATGTCGAGCGCCAGCTTGAAGCCGTCCCGCGAGACATCGACAAATCGCCCACCCAGATCGTTGCGGTTGGCAAAGGCGACAGAATGCACCAGCGTGTCGAGCCTGCCATAGCGCGCCTTGAATTTCTCGAACAGTGCATCCAGTTCGTCGTCGTTGGTCACATCGCACTGTTCCACAAAATCGCAGCCGATTTCCTCAGCCAGCGGGACCACGCGTTTTTCCAGGATGCCCCCGGCATAGCTGAGGGCGATCGTTGCGCCTTCATCGTGCAGCCGCTGCGCGATGCCCCAGGCAATCGAGTTCTTGTTTGCCACCCCAAAAACAAGGACGATCTTGCCGTCCATCAATCCCATGATGATTTCTCCTCCAGCGGTTCCTTACAGTTGGTAAATTTAACACGCACACGGGGCCGACGCTACGGCCAGTGGACTCACACATCCACGCGGTAGTTCAGCGCCAGTTCGTCACCGGTCTGCCCGCGAATGCCCCAGTTCTGGCGCGGCGTCTCGAAGATCGTCACCTCGACATCCTGCGGGGCGATGCCGACCTCGGCCTGGAGTCGGGTGAACAGCAGGCGGATCAGCTGCTTTTTCGCCTCCTCAGAACGCCCCTCGAACATCGAAATCTCGATGATCGTATACTGCTCGGAGCGGCCATCCGGGTAATAAAAATCGTCCGGCTCCAGCCCGAAGAAGCGGTGTGCGCGCTTTTCCGGCGGGTAGTGCAGGGCTTCGATCACGCAGGCATGGATGGTGTCGGACAGGCGAGCTTTGGTTGGCTCAAGGTGACTCTTCAGACCATAGATCTTAATTTGTGCCACGTGATTCTCCAATCGTTTGGATCAGGGGGATCAGGGATTGGTTGAGCAGGGCATACCCGGCGGCATTCAGATGGAGTTCATCCACACTGAGATCAGCGCGCAGCAGACCGTTTGAATCGACCAGCAGGGCATAGGCATCGAGGATGATGACATCATCCGAAGCCAGTGACCGGATGCTATCATTCGCCGTTTCCACAGCTCGCGCGATATCATCCGACCATACCAGCCAGCGCTGGAGGGGCGGCGGACCCACGGGGAAGATGGTCGTCAGGATAACGACGGTGCCCATTGCCCGGGCTTCGTCGAGGATGGCGGCGATGTTCTGCTGGCAGTCGGTGACCAGCGAATCGCGGCTTTCGGGAAACAGAGGGATGGTCTTCAGATCGTTGATGCACATCTGGATCAGCAGCACATCGGGCTTCAGCGGCTGAACGTGGGCAGCGAAGCGCAGCCGCACCTGTGCCGAGGTCTGCGCACCGATGCCCCGATTGATGAACGTATACGAATCCGACACTTCCGGCGAAGGCCACTGCTGCGCGCGCGAATCGCCAAACAGAACCACACGAATCGCCGATGAATCGGGCGGGCGAGCGTCGCCGCTGTACACATCCAGGCCGAGCGGGTCCAGGCGGATTTTATTCCGGTCACGGTTGTAATCGAGGAGGTGCTGGAAGAGAGTGACGTTGAGGGTAATCGAAACCAGCAGCAGCACGACGACACCACCCGCAATAATCCGACCCCACTTCACAACCAATAGACCCCGACCGGCAAACAACCCGGTCTTCTTGGACGTTCGGCATCCATCGCGGCAGGCGAGTTGTGCCGGGTTTCGGCCACACCGACATGGATCACAGCAGACCGTTGACACCTAAGGCTGGAGATGCTGATCTGGGTCACGGGATTCTCCTAGAGTCTGTAAGAGGGGGATCAGGGACTGGTTGAGCAGGGCATACCCGGCGGTGTTCAGGTGGAGTTCATCCACGCGCAGATCAGCCCGCAGCAGGCCGCGCGAATCGACCAGCAGGGTATAGGCGTCGAAGAGTATCACGTCGTCGGCAGCCAGCGACCGGAACTCGTCATTGACGCGATCCACCGCCTGCGTGAGGTCGTCTGAGGACATCGGGAAGACGGTGGTCAGGATGACGATGGTGCCCAGCGCGCGGGCTTCGTCGAGGATGGCGGCGACATTCTGCTGGCAGCCGGTGAGGATCGCCTCGCGGCGTTCGGGGAATACCGGGATGGTCAGCAGGTCGTTGGTGCACATCTGGACCAGCAGCACATCGGGCCTTAACGGTTGAACGTGGGCAGCGAAGCGCAGCCGCACCTGCGCCGAGGTCTGCGTCAGGATGCCCCGATTGATGAATGTGAACGACTCCAATCCTTCCGGCGCGGGCCAATCCTGCGCACGCGAATCGCCAAACACAACCACCCGCCGCTGCATCGGATCGGGCGGGAGGGCATCGGCAGGATACGTACCCAGGTTGATTGGGTCAAGCCGGACGGTATTCAGAATGCGGTCGATATTGGCGACCTGCCGGGAGAGCCTGATGTTCAGGGCAACCGAAGCCAGCAGCAGCGCCAGAAGGCCACCCGCGATCCAGCGCCATTTCACGCTGGATAAGTCTCCACCCGGAAGCAGCGCAGCCCTGTCACGTCTTCAGCACTGAACGCGCCCAGCGGGTGCAGCCGGTTATACTGCTCGACATCCGGGTGCTCGCGGCACAGGCGTATAGCACTGTCTTCGTCACCATACAGCCCCAACACCAGAAACTGATCCTCGTGCTGGAGGCTTTGCAGCAGCCAATCGTAGACGAAGTGCGGCAGCACCCGGCGGCGCACTTCGAACAACTGCCGCCGGTTTTCCAGAAAATGATCGACCTGATTCCCATCCTTGAGCTTCCAGGTGGCGCAGACCGCATGACTGGGGACATCCTGCCAGGGTCCGGCGACTTCGACCAGCAGTCGGTACACGTCATCCCCGGCAGCACGAGCGTCTGCTTCAGTATCGAACACCTGGAAGCGCACGGCAGGGCCATCCTCAAGTGGGCGGAGCAGGATCACCTGATCGTTATCCGTCAGGGCAGGCAGATCGGCAGAAATTTCGGAGCGGACGATATACACAGACATGGTTCACCATCCCGTTGCTCGGCGCATATCCCCCTCTATTCTAACGCGCCAGCCAGGACCTGTGCCATATCCGCCGGGGTTTCCTGACCTGCTTTGTAAGCGTGGACATTGACCCGGCGCAGCGCCCAGATCGCCACCAGCAGCCCGGCAAATTCGAGGACGAATACCGCGCCATAAGCGAACTGATGGCTGCCGGTCAGACTCAGGAGCAGGTCGCGCAGGATGCCGCCGCCGGACACGCCAAAGCCGCGCGCAAAGGTGACTGCCATCGTCCAGAAGCCGAGGAAGGTCCCGGCCCGCGCTGCCGGACTCATGTCCATCATCAGGCCGAGCGTGCCGATGTTCCACAGGCCCAGCCCCAGGCCGAGCAGAATCAGGCCGGGCGTCACCAGCTCGCGCACCGCTCCCAGGGAAGAGATGCTGAACAGCGCAAAGGTCAGCACCAGCGTGCCGACGCCGATATAGGACATCATGGTATTATCCAGGCGCTTGACCCGGCGCGATAAACCCAGAAACAGCAGCGAACCGAGGATCGACATGCTGCCCCAGTAGGCCGCAAAGCGGGTGGTATGGCGGGCATCCATGTTAAAGACATCGCCCGCGAACGGCTCCAGAATGGCGTCCTGGGCGAAGGCGAAAATCATCGAGCAGCTCAGATAGACCAGGAAAAAGCGCGTATGGGGATTATCCCATACCCGCCGCAGGTCGGCCCGCAGCGAGGTCTGTGCTTCTGCGCCGGCTTGCGTGATTGCTCCGGCGGGGCTGCGCCGCTCCTCGCCAAGCAGCGAGAAAAACCACAGGCTCCCCAGGATGAGGGCCGTCATCACGAACAGATTTTGCAGCGTCTCTGGCGTGAAGCTCAGTCCGCTGCTGGATTCCTCGCTGGAGGGCAGCATCACGCCGAAGAGGATGCCGCCGATGGTGAAGCCGAGCAGCAGGAAGGTCCACACCAGCCCGACCGCACGCCCGCGCTGATGTTCCGGTGCGCGGTCATAGATGAGCGCCAGGAAGGTGCTGCCGGACAGCGCATTGCCGAGGCTGAACAGCAGCAGGCCCAGCGACAGCGCTGCCCAGACGCCGAGTGTCGCTTCGGCCCCGCGTGCCAGCGCGGTCGTTGTCAGCCCCACCGCAAACACACTGAGGACCATCATCGCCCGGCCCAGCCAGATCCAGAACAGGCGGCGATAGCCCCCGACGGCGTGACGGTCGGACATGCGGCCTGCCCAGATGCCCAGCGGCGCGAGGAAGTAGCGCAGGCTGACCAACAGGCTGATGGGTGTGGCGCTGAAGCCCAGATCGCTGATCATGATGCGGTTCCAGACTCCGGTCGCCAGCACATCGGCCATACCGGAACCGAGGTGAAACAGGGCGATCTTGAGGTTCCGGGCAACGGTCAGGTTATTTTCCATTTTCCCCTCACGGCAGATGACGCCAGAGTGCGACTCGTGGATGACGAATCCTGGAGTTTTGTGCAGAAAATTATAGATTTTATTGGACCTTCGGTCAATCAAACCTGAGAAAACGCGCACGTTCTCTCATAAGGGTTGTGGTAGAATGAATTTACAGTAATATCCACGTCGGGTAAGGGTTTCGCTTTTATGTCCCACTCTGCACGAGCGAACCGGACCAGAGGGAAGTTGATGAGCAACCAACCACGTTATACTAAAATCCTTGTGCCGCTCGATGGTTCCGGCTGGTCGCAGCGGGCCATCCCTCACGCCGTCGATCTGGCTCGCTCCAATGGCGCTGAATTGATTCTGCTGCACGTCTTCAGGCCGCCTGCCTCAGAATATACTGATCAACTGTCCCTGGCCGGACAGGACGCGCAAATACAACAGATGCGCGAACAGATGAAGCAGTACCTGGTCGGCCTGCGCGGAGAACTGCGCAGCCAGCACATGGAGGTGCGCGCGCACATGATCGAGGGCAGCGGCGTTGCCCATCTGATCTGCGAATATGTCAGCAGCGAAGGGATCGATCTGGTGGTCATGAGCACGCATGGACGCTCCGGGCTGGCTCAGTTCCTGTTCGGCAGCGTCGCCAACCAGATTATGCAGTGCGTCAAGGTGCCCGTGCTGCTGATTCATCCTGAGCGTGCGTAGGCCCGCAACTGCTGCTGCGCGGCTCAGTCTGATCGTTTGGAGCGAAGCCTGAAGGAGAGTGGACTCTCCTCCAGGCGCGATGAACGGCTCAGTCGGTCGGTGGGCTTTCCGCTTCTTCCGCCGGGTCGAGCAGCACAATCAGACCCAGAAATCCCACGAAGGCGATCAAAAACGGAGCCAGCAGAGGTGACCCCCGGATAAAGCGCTCCACGACGATGGCTGGCTGAGACAGCAGCGTGGAATTGAGGTGCAGCAGGCCGCCGATCAGCCCGATGACGACCTGCATCCCCGTCGCGGTGGCGTAGGTGACGAGATCGGTCCGGGTGGGTTTGGTGATAAACCCCAGCGCGACCGCGGCAACCACCGCGAACAGACCGGATACAGTCGGCAGCCACACGTAGGGATTATCGAAATTGAGGCGCGCATGATCCATCACACTGCTGATCGTGGTACCCAGGTTAAACATGGCGACGATCAGAAAGTAAGCCCGCGTCTTGTTGTAGGGCATCTGGACATGCGCGCTGCCGAGTAAGCGCAGCCGACCGCTGTTGGTGGGATGTTCGATCCAGGCCGCGCTGATGCCCAGCGCGCCGGTAAGGATCATGAAGGATGGCCCCAGGAAGGGCGGTGCCCAGATGAGCGCATCGACCGTGCGCCCCTGCGCAACCGTGCCAATAATCCCAGCACGAACGAGATGAAAGTAGGTGCCGAGGATGCCGACCAGGATGC
>JAIOHO010000757.1 GCA_019912905.1 Anaerolineae bacterium | reverse complement strand
GATGGCACATCGGATCAGCGCGACTGTCTGTAGGAGACCGTCGGGGCACAGTGGCTCCGGGAAAACTTACGACGCGCCCTTTCGAGCTAACGCGGCCTGACTAACGAGCATCCGTCCAGTCGATAATCCGATATGCTTTTGTTAAGCTGCATTTCTGCACAGGTCATACCACGTCGGGGACCCCGCTGCTCACCCGTAGGGCGACCGGAGCGCGTCTGAGCGCAGCGGCACAAGCCAGGGACGCGCTCCGAGTCGAAGCCGCCAGCGGCTTTGAGCAGTGGGGTGGCGTGGTACTGTGCAAGTAGAAATGCAGCTAAAGCATAAGGACGTTTCGGCAGGATGTTGCCTGGGGTGCGCCAATGCGAGGCGGTTGCAAGGAAACCCTGATGCTGGGGCCGCCATAACCGATGATGAGGATCGCAACCTATGCAGCAACGATTTTGACTGATGTCGAAATTAGCAGAACACTCATCTACAATAATAGGCATACACAATCGATAGGAATTATCTACATGCTATTTGAGATCAATCGCACAAATACAATTCTTTACTGCCGAAACTGGAATGAAATGGTCTCTTTCTACCAAAATATCTTGCAGTTATCCGTCAATTATCAGAAGGATTGGTTCGTTGAGTTTCAACTTAGTGAAAATACTTACGTTAGTGTCGCGGATGAGCGAAAAGCATCTATTAAAGGCGCTTCTGGGGAAGGTATCACGTTATCCTGGCAGGTCACTGACATTAAAGTAGCATACGACAGATTAAGCGCGCAGAAAATAGCTGTATCAGAGCCAACGCGAAAATGGGGCTCGCTCGTATGTTACTTTAAAGATCCAGAAGGCAATCGGATCGAAATTTGGGAAGCACTAAAAAAATAGGGTAAGTTTTTGAGTTATATGAATACCCATCTGGGTTTCTACATAGATTCCTTAGTCTCTATGTATGACCCTTTTGTAGGTCATTGACGTGTGGGGCTGAGTGCTGCACAATAGGAGTAGTTATCGTAACAACTACGGGCAATGCACATGACCAATATAAACAGTCTACTCCAGGAACTGGGTTTCACGGACTATGAAGCTCGTGCGTATATCGCGCTGCTCCAGGAAAATCCCCTAAATGGCTATGAACTCGCAAAGGTGTCCGGGATACCCCGCCCCAATATTTACAAGGTTTTGCAGAAACTGGAAGAACGTGCAATTGTCATCCGCGCAGATACTCCCAACAGTGCCGTATATGCGCCCATTTCTCCAGACCAACTGACAAAAAGACTGGGCAATCGCTTCAAATCGGTATTGGATGCCGCATCTGAGGCTTTGGAATCCGTCTCTAAACCGGTTGAACGTGATTACGTGTGGAATCTTGAAGGCTACGATGCTGTTATAGATCAGGTTCGAATGCTCATAGAACAGGCGCAAGAGAATATAATCGTTGCCATATGGCAACCCGAAGCAAAACTGCTCAACGATGTCATCACGGAGGCGATTGATCGCAACATTGCGGTGCAAACCCTTTGTTTACAGGCTTGTCCTCAGGAATGCGGTTTTTGCTGCGGTACAATTTATCGCTATCGCATTATTTCCAGTTTGCAGACTCGCTGGCTTATCGCTGTACAGGATGAAACCGAGTTGGTCATGGCTGATATTCAAGCCAGTGGACACAATGAGGTATTTAGCGCGGAAGGAATACGAACTCGTCAGCGTTATTTGAGCGAAGTAGCAAGTTGGTATATTCGTCACAGCATTGCATTGTCATCCGTTTTGAGCGATGCAGGCGATAGTATAACCTCTCTGCTGTCGCCCGATACACAGAGCCTATTGCAGTCACTCGGTCCAGATAGAAATGGTTGGTTGGCGCACATGCGACGACTATTAGACCAATAGATACCAGCCATTTGACATCGGACACCTCCTCATTGTATTGTAGTAGTTATACAAGTAACTACTACTGGCGCATTGAGGAGGTGTTGTTATGTCGGAACATCGTATTGATCTGGGAATGCAACCGATACGAGATGGCGAGATGCGCCGGCTCGATCTCGATGGGAACGCCGCTGTACTAGCTCGTGTTGATGGCGAATTTTATACATTTCGAGCTGCTTGTACACATTACGGCGGTCCACTTGATAAAGGAGTTCTAAAAGGTCACACGGTGATGTGCCCCTGGCATCATGCCTGTTTTGACATTCGCAGCGGTTCGCGACTCGAACCACCCGCACTGAATGATCTGCCGACCTATTCGGTACGCATGGAAGGACGGGAAGTCGTCATCACGATTCCGGATAGCTCGTCCGCGCAGCCAGCATCGGAGGCGCAGGCGGATCACCGAAGCTTCGTTATTATTGGCGGCGGCGCTGTAGGGAATGCTGCGGCAGAGGAATTACGCCGCACCGGATTTCGCGGCAAAATCACCATAGTCAGCGCTGTGCCGCAAGTACCTGTGGATCGTCCCAATCTCTCTAAAGATTATCTGGATGGGAACGCAAAACCTGAATGGATGCCATTGCGCGATGCAGGCTGGTATTCAGAACACAATATCGAGTTACGCCTGAATACTCGCGTCACAGCGATTGATCCGAATGTGTATTCCATTACCCTGGAAGATAGCAACACGATTCAGTATGACAGACTGCTGCTGGCAACTGGCGCAGTACCTCGCCGGTTGAACGCACCCGGCATGGATCTGGATGGCGTATTTACTCTGCGCTCAATGGCCGATGCGGACGCGATCATCGCCGCCGCTACCGAAAACAGTCGTGTCGTCATCATTGGAGCAAGCTTCATTGGCATGGAGGTCGCCGCGTCGCTGGTTGGTGGCCGCAAGGTAGCTGCAACCGTCGTCTCGCCAGAAACGACACCTTTTGCCCGTATCTTCGGCGAGCGTATCGGCCAGCTCTTCAAACATGAACATGAAACACAAGGCGTTCAGTTCAAACTTGAAAGCGAAGTTACTCAAATCGTTGGCAGAAACGGTCAGGCCAACGGCGTTGAGCTGGCTAGCGGGGAATTTCTTCAGGCAGATTTCGTTGTGGTGGGTATCGGTGTTAGTCCTTCCACAGATTTTCTTAAAGCGTCGGGCCTGAATATGGATGCGCACGATAGCTCAGTCCGAGTCAACGCCCTTTTGCAGACCAGTGCCCCCGATGTT
>JAIOHO010000756.1 GCA_019912905.1 Anaerolineae bacterium | reverse complement strand
ATTTTCAGAAGATGGGCAAGGCCGCAGCCATCGCCTGGGTGTTATTTGCCATCATCTTTGTATTCACGTTCATCCAGCTGCGCTTGCAGCGGCGTTGGGTCCATTACGAAGTGGAGGGGTCGTCATGACCGCGATCGCCAGCGCAAAATCGAGCGCGCCCTCTGCGATGAAGGACCGCGCCCGGCGGGGGCATCTGCTGCTGCATGCGGTGTTGATCGCGGGCAGCGGGATCATGCTGCTGCCGTTCCTGTGGATGTTAAGCACGTCCCTCAAGACTCCGCCTGAAATTTTCACGTATCCGCCCACCTGGATACCGAAAGAACTGGCCTGGGATAATTACGAACGTGCCCTGACATCGATGCCGTTTGGCCGCTTCTATTTCAACAGCCTGTTCGTCGCATGCAGCGTGACCTTTTTACAGCTTCTGACCTCCTCGCTGGCGGCATTCGCCTTCGCCCGGCTGCGCTTTCGGGGGCGCAACACCCTGTTTGTGCTTTACCTGGCGACGCTGATGATTCCCTTCCCGGTGCTGCTGATCCCCAATTTCATCATCGTGCGCCAGTTGGGTTGGTACGACACCTATCAGGCGCTGATTCTGCCGCCTGCGTTTTCGGCCTTCAGCACCTTTTTGCTGCGCCAGCATTATCTGAATCTGCCGATGGAACTGGACGATGCCGCGCGCATCGACGGGGCGACATCCCTGCAAATCTGGCTGCGCGTCGTGCTGCCCATGACGCGGACCACGCTGGCAGCGCTGGCGATTTTCATCTTCCTGAATTCGTGGAACGACTTCCTCTGGCCGCTCGTGGTCACAAATTCGCAGGACATGCGCACCGTGCCCATCGGCCTGAACTCGTTCCAGGGACAGTACAGCGTGCGCTGGAATCTGCTGATGGCGGCGGCGGTCTCGGCAATGCTGCCGGTGCTGGTCGTCTATGTACTGGCGCAGAAGTGGTTCATTCGCGGCATCGCCCTGACCGGCATCACCGGGCGCTGAGGCCAGGCGGATTGGTTTGCAGGTACGGGCAGCTCCCAAAATGAGAAAGATGGATTCGCATCGCGCCGGGCCGGGGCGCGCTCGTGCCCGACGGCTCATCCGGGCTGGCTGGGTCGTGCTGGCGCTGGCTGCCGGAATGAGTGTGCCCATGAAGGCACTCGACGTGCAGGTGGACGTGTCGCCGCTGCGCGAACTGCCGGCCTGCTCCGGCCAGTTTGTTGCCCATGACCTCGATCACGTCACGACCGTGCCGCACGGCGACCGCGTGCGCATGTTCGAGGCCAATGGTGCGGGCGTGGGCATCAACGATCTCGACAATGACGGCGATCTCGACATCGTGCTGGCGAATCACGCCGGACAGAACAGTATCCTGTGGAACGAAGGCGCTGGGGTCTTCCGCACCGAGCGCATGGATACCCGCGCCTCACGCGGCGTGACTCTGATCGACTTCGACGGCGACGGCTGGACCGACCTGTTTTTCACGCGGGTGGCTTCTGCGCCCAACCTGTGGCGCAGTCAACACGACGGCACATTCCGCCGGGAAGTGCTCAACCGGGTCGCCGAACCGCTCTACGCGACCGGGTGGGCCGACCTGGACGGCGATGGCGATCTCGATCTGGTCGGCGGGACCTACGACGCGGAACTGCTGACAGAACTCGGCAACGATTTCCTGATGAGCGGCAGAGGCGGCGTCTATGTTTATGAACGCAGCGGCGACCGTCTGATCCCGACCCGCTTGGCGGGCGAGGCGCAGGCCCTGGCGCTGCTGCTGACTGACGTCAACGGCGATGGCCGCCTGGATATTCTCATCGGCAACGACTTTGCCGTGCCGGATAACGCCTGGCTGCGGACCGAAGTGGGATGGGAAGCCGCCGCGCCGTTCACAGCCACCAGCTACAGTACCATGAGCCTCGATGCCGCTGATGTGGACAATGATGGGCGTGACGAAGTGTTTTCGACCGATATGAAACCATTTGAGGACAGCGCTGCCACGCGCGCCGCCTGGGAACCCATCCTCAGCGGCCTGCCCAACACCACGCCGAAGCTGGATAATCCGCAGGTATCCGCCAATGTGCTCGAAGTGGCTGAAGGCGGCGCATTCCGCAACGAGGCCCCGGAGCGCGGTCTGGACGCCACCGGCTGGAGCTGGTCGGGCAAGTTCGGCGATCTGGATCGGGACGGCTTTCTCGACCTGTACGTCGTCAACGGCATGATCGAGTTTACGACGTTCGCCCACTTGCCCGATCACGAATTGGTCGAGGAGAATCAGGCGCTGCGCAATGATGGCCGCGGATTCTTCGTGCCTGCGCCGGAATGGAATCTGCGTTCTTCGCGCAGCGGGCGCGGCATGAGCATGGCTGATCTCGATGGCGACGGCGACCTGGACATCGTGGTCAACAACCTGCGCGGCGCGGCGCAGTGGTTCGAGAATCAGATCTGCGGTGGGGAAAGTCTGCTGGTCGATCTGCGCTGGCCGGACAGCGGGAACACGCGGGCAGTTGGCGCGCGCCTGAAGCTCCAGACGGATCAGGGCACATTCACCCGCGAGGTACGCGCCTCCAGCGGCTACCTGTCCGGCGACCCGTCGCAGATACACTTTGGTTTCCCTGCCGGAACGATTCTGACCACGCTGGACATCATCTGGCCGGATGGAACCCACACCCAGTTGGAGTCGCTCACGCCGCACACACGAGTCACCGTCACCCGCTGATCCGCTAACCCCTATGTGGCAGGATTCCGCGTGGACTTGTCGCCGTCCTCCTGGAATGGACTGCATGGAGCCTTGGACCCGGAGGAGCAAACACAGCCACACCCCCTGCGGCGATTAGGGTTCGATCGCTGACAGAGGGTGCGGCGGAGGAATGGCGCGTGACGAGCTAAACTGTCACCTTAAGCTTGGTGTAGTCAGGAATGACAATGCCCTGCGGCGTCATCACCAGGCCGCTGACATTCGGACGGATCAAGGCGGCTGCCGGGGTATTGAACAGCGGCACCCAGGCCATATCCTCCCCTAAGGCTACCTGTTCTGCCTGCTGATACAGGCGGCGGCGGGAATTGGCGTTGCTGGTGACATCGGCCTGATCCGCATTCGAGTCGAACTTATCGCTGCTGTACTGGCCGTTGTTGTTGCCCCGACCGGTGCGCAACTGCTGCGACAGCCAGTTCTGGAGGTTGGGATAATCCCCGCCCCAGAAGCTGTAATACAGCATCATATCCATGTCACCCTGGTTAATCCTGAGCTGATTCAACTGCTGGCTGAACGGGCGCAGCGGCAGGCCCTGCGGCACGATCTTGGGCGCATCCACACCAACCTGTGCGGCCCAGTTATCCAGCATTTCCTGGAGCATGGCCTGAATCACTTCAATCACCGCTGCGTTATTACCTTCCAGTGCGAAGTGCAGCGGAATCTCGCCCGCGCCCATTTCCTGGAAACCAACTTCTTCCAGGAGAGCGATCGCCTGATCCGGGTCGAAGGGCAGATCGAAGTTGAGCGCGCCAGAGGGCAGCGACGGGGGCACGATGCGCTGGGCGACCTGGCCGAGATTGGCGAACTGGCTGACCAGCTTGGCCCGGTCGATCGCCAGCCCAAATGCCCGGCGCACCGCCGCGTTGGAGAACGGGAAACGGGCATGATTGAAGCCCAGATAGCGCAGCCCGGATGACGCCTCAGTGCGGTTAAGGTCGGGGTCGCCCAGGCCCTGAACCGGCATGGCGCTTTGCAGGCTGCCCATCACATCGACCTCGCCCGACTGATAAGCCGCAAACGCCTCTTCGCTCGACTGGCGGAAGAACAGTTCGATCTTCTCCACGCCGGCCTTCTGCCAGTAGTTGTCGTTCGGAACGAGGGTCAGCAGGTTGTCGGTCTGTGCATCGACGAAATAGGCCCCGCTGGTCACCGTAAAATCATCGCCGCCGAACTGGGCCGCGATGATCCGGGCAGGTGCCGTCGTAAGCTGGAACAGGAAATGCGGTGCGGGCTGCTTCAGGGTGATCTGAACGGTCTGATCG
>JAIOHO010000755.1 GCA_019912905.1 Anaerolineae bacterium | reverse complement strand
GGCTTTGACGGCGGCACGGACGAAGTGAACCTGGTTCAGGGTTACTGGGGCGCCATCGGCCTGAAGGTCAATCAGGAACTTCTCGAGCGCTCGCTGTACGAACAGCGCAACGACATCGGTGACGTGCAGGTCGGTGTCTGGACGGTTGACCGCAGCTCGGTGGTGAAAGCCGATCCAACGCGGATGCTCGGCACAGTGGCGGATGGCCCGTGGGGCATCAACTACGCACGCTGGATTCGCGCCAACATCTACGGCGAAACGGTCGTCGGCACGCAGACCCAACCGCCGGAAGGTCATCCGCTCTACCGGATTCACGAGTTGTGGGACCAGACCACCAAAGAGCCGGATGAAGCCAAACGCAATGCTCTGTTCAAGGAACTGCTCGACATCCATAAAGAGCATCCATACCAGATTGGCACGCTCGGCGAGGACCCGTCGCCCGTGATTGTCAAGAATAATTTCTTCAACGTGGGCGCCGGCTTCATCGTGGATGATACGCTGCGCGGTCAGGGTCTGGTGGTCCCGGCCCAGTTCTTCATTCGGGGCTAACGGATCTTTGCAATTCAGGCAGGAGACGCAATCCGTCTCCTGCTATTTGAAATTTATGAATGATGTCGCAACCACAACCTGGACGGAATCCGGTAGGGGCAAGGCTCGTCTGCTCAGGGCAATGCACCTCACCCCGGCGACAGGGGCCTATAGATAGATATCAGGTTTATTTAGCGATATAGGACAATCTGCTGTGTTACGATTTTTGATCCGTCGATCGCTCGCCGCCGTGACGACCATCTTTGCCATCTCCGTGGTCAGCTTTATCATCATCCAGCTTCCCCCTGGCGATTTTCTGACTTCCTATATGGCGAATCTTGCCCAGATGGGGGAGCGTGTACCGGATGAGGTCATCGTAGCCATGCGTGACACGTATGGACTGGGCGAACCCATCTACATCCAGTACTTCAAATGGATGCGCGGCGTGCTGCGGGGCGACTTCGGCCAATCGATGGAGTGGGGCGTTCCAGTGAACACCCTGATCTGGGACAGACTTGGCCTCACCGTGATGGTAGGGTTGTCATCCATCCTGTTTGTCTGGGTGGTGGCGATTCCGATCGGCGTCTTTTCCGCCACGCACCAGTACTCACCTTTCGATTATGTCTTTACTTTTCTGGGGTTCCTCGGCCTGGCAATTCCCAATTTTCTGCTCGCTCTGGTTTTGATGTGGGTTGGATTTTCGGTGTTTGGGGCAAACGTCGGCGGCCTGTTTTCGCCTGAATATGCCGATGCGCCCTGGAGTATGGCGAAAGTGCTCGATCTGTTCAGCCATCTCATCATCCCGATGCTGATCGTGGGCACGGCGGGTACAGCCGGGCTGCTGCGCACCATGCGTGCCAATATGCTCGACGAGATCAATCAGCCGTATGTCGAGACCGCACGCGCCAAAGGCCTGAGTGAAAGACGCCTGACCTGGAAATATCCGGTCCGGGTGGCCTTGAATCCTTTCGTGAGCACTGTCGGCTATGCGCTGCCCGATCTGGTCGGTGGGGTCATCATTGTGGCGGTCGTGCTGAATCTGCCGACGATTGGCCCGCTGCTGTTACGCGCGTTGTTATCCCAGGATATGTTTATGGCCGGAGCGATCGTGCTGATTATCAGTGTCCTCACGGTCCTTGGGACGTTTATTTCTGATATTTTGCTGGCGGCGTTGGACCCCCGCATTCGGCTGGACTAAGGGATAGCATTATGGATTCGGTTGAACCTAAGCGGCAGGCAATTTCTTCAGAGCTGACTCAGCCAACTGAGAGTGATGAGTTATTGCTGATTGAAGAAGAACAAATCTCTATCGCGACCCCAGGCCAGCTCATGTGGTGGAAATTCCGCAAGCATCGTCTGGCGATTATCAGCAGCGTCGTGCTCATTATTGCGTACCTTCTGGCGATCTTCGCGGGCTTTGTCAGTCCCTACGATCCCAATACCTTCGATGCGGCTTACAAGTTTGTCCCGCCGATGGCGATTACGTTTATCAACGCCGAGGGCAATCTGACCTTCCAACCCGGAGTCAACGGCCTGATCTCGAATCGCGACCCGGAAACGCTCCGTATCACGTATGAAGTCGATCCATCAGCCTGGTATCCCCTTCATTTCTTCATCAAGGGTGAACCCTATAAACTGTTGTGGATCTTTGAAACCGACGTTCATCTGTTTGGCCTGGGCGAAGAATCGGGGGGACTGCGCGTGATGCCCTTAGGCTCCGACCGCCTGGGACGCGATATGCTCTCCAGAGTGCTGTATGGGGCGCAAATCTCGCTGTTTATCGGATTGGTCTCTGTCTTCTTAAGCCTTATCCTGGGCATCGTTCTGGGCGGAATCTCGGGCTATTACGGCGGCTGGATCGATAGTGTGATTCAGCGTGTCATCGAATTTATCCGCTCCATGCCCACGCTGCCCTTATGGATGGCTCTGAGCGCAGCGCTGCCCGTCGATTGGCCGCAGGAGCTGCGCTTTTTTGGCATTACCATCATCCTGTCGGTGATTGGCTGGACATCGTTGGGACGGCAGGTGCGCGGGCGTTTCCTGGCACTGCGCACGGAAGACTTTGTATTATCCGCTCGTCTGGCTGGTGCCAGAGACCGCCGCATCATCTTGCAGCATATGGTGCCCTCGTTTACCAGCCATATTATCGCCTCGCTGACGCTGTCGATTCCCGGCATCATTCTGGCCGAAACCTCGCTCAGTTTTCTTGGATTGGGCTTGCGACAGCCTGCGATCAGCTGGGGCGTGCTGCTCCAGGAAGCTCAGAATATTCGTACCGTCGCACTGGCCCCCTGGCTGCTGCTGCCGGGGTTGGCGGTGGTCATTACCGTGCTGGCGTTTAACTTCCTGGGTGACGGCCTGCGCGATGCAGCCGATCCTTTCAGCCGCTAGGAGTATCGTTGATGCCGAATCAAGACATCTTACTGGAAGTGAATGACCTGCACGTCAGTTTCTTTCTGACGGAGGGCACCGTGCGGGCCGTGGACGGCGTTAGTTTTACGATCCCGCGCGGCAAAACATTAGGCATCGTCGGGGAGTCGGGCTGTGGAAAGAGCGTCACAGCGCGTGCCATCCTGAACATGGTGCGTCCACCAGGCCGCATTTTGTCCGGTGAAGTGCGCTACTATGGCAGGCCCGATCAACCGGTGGATCTGACCAAAATCGACCCGATGAGCAGCGAAATCCGCTCGATTCGCTGGGGCGAAATTTCGATGATCTTTCAGGAGCCGATGACGTCGCTCAGCCCGGTGCACACCATCGGCAACCAGATGATCGAGGCCATCCGCATCCACACCAGCGCCAGCAAGCAGGAAGCCGCCGAGCGAGCCATCGAACTGTTCAATCGGGTCGGTCTGCCGCAGCCCAAAAGCCTGCTGGAGCGTTATCGCCACGAACTGAGCGGCGGGATGCGCCAGCGCGTGATGATCGCCATGGCCCTGTCCTGTAACCCCAAGCTCCTGATCGCAGATGAACCGACCACCGCGCTGGATGTGACCACCCAGGCGCAAATCCTGGACCTGATGCGCGACCTTCAGCAGGAATTCAACATGGCGATTATGTTCATCACCCATGACCTGGGGGTCATCGCTGAAATGGCCGATGAAGTGGTGGTCATGTATCTTGGCAAAGAAGCGGAAGTCGCCGACGTCGATACCATCTTCTATGCGCCGACGCATCCTTATACCCAGGCGCTGCTGCGCTCGATTCCGCGCCCGGATCAGAAGGTGGACATGCTGGCGACCATCGCCGGAGCGGTGCCCGACCCGACGGCAGTGCCCAAAGGCTGCGCCTTTCATCCGCGCTGCCCCCATTATGATCGGATGAAATGCGTCGATCCCCCCTTCGTG
>JAIOHO010000754.1 GCA_019912905.1 Anaerolineae bacterium | reverse complement strand
GGCCGATCGTGCAGGTTGCCGTCCGCGACTTTGGTATCGGCATCCCCCAGTCTGAACAAACGAAAATTTTCCAGCGTTTTTATCAGGTGGACGGCACCGCCACGCGGCGCTATGGCGGCAGCGGCCTGGGCCTGGCAGTCGCCAAAGCCATCATTGAGGGACATGGCGGCAAACTCGGCGTCAGGAGCAAGCTGGGAGAAGGCAGCGTGTTTTATTTTAATCTGCCCAAAGTCCATCTCCAGCATAAAAAATCAACTGGCTACTTGATCGAACAGCAGGATTAACATGGGACTCAACGATCTCCATAATATCCTTTTCAACATGTACATCTTTTACTCCATCGCCCTGGGCATCTGGGCGGCTTATATGGCCGCGCGCGACGAGTCGATTTCCGGCGGGTTCTGGGGCGCAGTGCTCATCAGCGCCGGACTCGCAGGCGTGGTGACTCTGCTCGGCGGCGTGATGACGCTTGAGGGGCTGCGGCCCCAGCGCCTGGCCCTGTACTATCTGTACATGGCTTTTCTGATCGTCATCATGCCAGGTTTGTTCTCGCTGCTGCGCGGGCGTGATGATCGCAGCGCGGCGCTTGCCTTTTCGATTCTGGCATTTTTTAATGCCACCACTGCCTTCAGCATGGCCCAGCGCTCCGTGATCGGTCCCTGGGCTGCACCCAATGCGTTTTAGAGGGGGATGGCATAGACTGCTGGCGGCTGTGGTTCTGCTGGCTGCCTGTGAACCCACAGCGACACCCTTTCCGGTCGATATCCCTACGCCCGCAACCGCAACACCAACCGCGGGAGCACCCCAACCCCTCCGCTACGCCCTGGCTGAAAACGTAATCGGGTCTGTTCAGGATCGGGATCTGATCGAGTCGAGTGCGCAGGTCATCGAACTGGATGCCCCGCCGGACCCGGCAGACCTGGGCAGTCGCTATGACCTCATGGCCGCTTATGGCAGCTACGCGGATGCGACCCCCGTGCCCCTCCCGGTTCAGTTCAGCCTGATCGTCTACACAGGAACCGAACCGCTGAACAATCCTGTTCTGGCCGACGTGATTCTGCGAGGCATTGACCCTGCCGCCCTCGTCGCGGACATCGACATTCCCGGCATTCAGGCTGTCGATCGTGACTCCGCTTCACCAACCGACCTCAAAACGCAACTCGCCAATGTCGGGTGGCCGGATGGCCTTGATCTGACCCTGACTTACGATGCGTTGATTGGCACCAGCGCCGTCCGCGACCAGTTGCAGCGCCTCAATATCCGTCTGAATCTGACACCGCGCGCCAGCGTCAGCGGTGCCACCTCACTTGCCCTGGTGACCTGGACAACCGCCGAGCAGCGCAGCGCCTGGGTCACGCAGGTCGGGAGTGAGGGGCAGGTACTGGATCTGTTTGCCCTGCCCATCAGCTACTGGGCGATCCCCGGTCTCACCATTCGCTTTTCACCTCAGGGCTGGCCGATCGCCGAGCGGCCATAACCGGTTGCCGGGATTGGCGTTATAATGCCCATATTGGCAGACGGATACCGCTCGCATCGTGAAGCTCATTCTCACCCATCCCAATTCGGATTTCGACGCCGTGGCTGCGTCATTAGCCGCCTACAAGCTCAACCCCGAGTCCGTGCCCGTTCTGCCGGACCGACTGAACCGCAATGTCTACCACTTTCTGACGCTCTTTGGCAACGGTCTGCCATTTGTGTCTCAGCAGGAGTTTCATGCCAGCCGGGATGTGACCGACCTCATCCTCGTGGATACCCAGCGCCTGCCGGGTATCAGCGGCCTGAAAAAACATCTTCCTGTAGAAATCATCGATCATCATCACCCCTTCACTCGCGACGACCTCAAACCGTACGAAACCCTGTGGAGTGAGCAGGTCGGAGCCACAACCACGCTGCTGGTCGAGCAAATCCAGCGCCAGAATATCCCGCTGACCACGCTCGAAGCCACGCTGATGGCGCTCGGGATTTACGA
The DNA here is from genome assembly GCA_019912905.1 of Anaerolineae bacterium. Classification (GTDB taxonomy): domain Bacteria; phylum Chloroflexota; class Anaerolineae; order Aggregatilineales; family Phototrophicaceae. The sequence goes on along the minus strand of JAIOHO010000754.1, from coordinate 5,779 downwards.
AGATACCGGTTCGCTGTCCTACGGCACCACCACCGCTCGTGACATTCGCGCGGCGGCCTGGCTGCTCGAACAGAAAGCCGCACTGGATACGGTGCGCCGTTTCCTGGCTCCACCCCTCAACGAAGAACAACAGGAACTGTTCGAGACCTTGATGTCCAACGCGGAAAGCCGGGTCATTCAGGGTCATACGATTACCATAGCGACGGCGCGCGTGGACGAGCATATTCCCGAAATCAGCAGCGTCGTCCATCGCCTGCGCGATGTGCTGGACCCGGCAGCGCTGTTTGTGTTGGTGCAGATGCCGAACAATTTACTGCTGGTAGGCCGGTCGAGCGGCAGCGGGTTGGATGTCGGCGAGATTGCCCGCTTGTACGGCGGGGGCGGTCACGATCGCGCATCGGCGGCGACTCTGTATAACCAATCCATTGCCGAGGTGCTGGCCTCGCTGTGGCCGCACATTCGCACCCGCGTCCGCCCGGTGACCCGGGTTGCTGATCTGATGTCGTTCGGCGCTCAGACCGTCGAAGCCAGTCAGAAAGTCGGCGAGGTCGCCCAGCAGTTACGCCGCATCGGTCATGAAGGCTACCCGGTGCTCGACCAGGGCCGTGTGGTCGGCCTGCTGACCCGGCGGGAGCTGGACCGCGCGCTGGAACACCAACTGGGGGATCTCGCGCTGCGCGACATCATGACGGCAGGCGAAATCACCCTGGTCCCGGACGATTCGGTGCTGGTGCTGGAGCAGCGCATGGTCGAATCCGGCTGGGGGCAGATTCCGGTCCTGAACGACAATAACCAGCTTCTCGGCATCGTCACCCGCACCGACCTGATCAAACACTGGGCCAGCACGCACCCAACCCGACTGGCCGTCCATCCGGCAGTATCGACCGACCGCATCCGGGATGTGCTGGGCGAATCGGTCGCGCAGTTAATCGAGGCCATTGCCACTGAAGCCGATGCGATCAAGTTGAGCATGTATGTGGTCGGCGGCGCAGTGCGTGACCTGATGCTCAACCGGGCCAATCTCGATCTCGATTTTGTCGTCGAGAGCAGCGCCATTCAATTGGCTGCGCGGCTTCAGTCCCACTACGGCGGCGAGATCTACAGTTACAAACCTTTTGGCACCGCTAAATGGCTGATCGACTCTTCGGCAGCGGAAGTACTCGGCGTAAGGGTAGAAGACCTGCCTGATCACGTCGATTTTGCGACGGCCCGCAATGAGTTTTACGAACACCCCACCGCCCTGCCAACCGTGTATCAGAGTTCGATCAAACTCGATTTACAGCGCCGCGATTTCACCATCAATACCTTAGCTATTCAACTCAGCCCGGAAGCGGCCAGCGGCCAGGTCCTCGATTTTTACGGCGGATTGGCCGATTTGCAGGCCGGTCTGATCCGAGTCCTGCACAGCCTGAGCTTCGTCGATGACCCCACCCGGATTCTGCGGGCGATGCGCTTCGAATGCCGTCTCGACTTTCAGATCGAGCCGCGCACTGCCGAACTGATTACGTCCGCCCTGCCCATGCTGCGCCGCATTACCGGCGAACGCATCCGCAACGAACTCGATTTACTGCTCTGTGAAGCGCAGCCCGGTCGAGCGCTGCTGCGCATGCAGGCCCAGGGCATTCTGGAAGCCATTCACCCGGCCTTTCAGGTGCCGCCGGACATTGCCGCCCGCCTGGAAGTCGGCCAGCGGCAGGCACCACCCTGGCCGCATGAGACGCCCGACCGAGCCGCGCTCTACTGGCATATTCTGGTCACCACGATTGCCTATTCTGAACTCGGTGATTTTTGCGAGCGGTTGATGTTCGGACGCCGGGTGACGGTGTCGCTGCTGGACGCGGCAGGGCTGGTCCAGCAGATCAACGGCCTGGGCGAAGCCGACATGCGACCGAGTCAGGTGGTCGAGTATCTGGACGGCATCACCGAGCTGGCACTGCTGACCGCCTGGATGCTGACGGATAACCCCGTCATCCGTGATCGCATTGGCCGCTATCAGACCACCTGGCGCTGGGTCCAGCCGACCACCACCGGCCATGATCTCCGGGCACTGGGCCTGCCCTCAGGTCCTTGCTACAGTGTCATCCTGAAGAAACTGCGGGTCGCGCGGCTGGACGACAAAATCCGCACCGACGCAGATGAAACCCGCCTGCTGCACACACTGGTTGACGAGGCGTGTCATGACGACTCTTGAGCGACACAATGCCAATACCCTGTCCGTTCAGATTCCGGTCACGCTGCGAACAGCCACCCCTGAAGACCTGCCCAAACTGGAGTGGTACGGTCAGTATCGGCATTTTCGCGGCCTGTTCCGGCGCACGTTCCGCGAACAGCAGGCCGACCGGAGGCTGATGCTGGTGGCCGATGTGAATGATTTTCCCATCGGCCATATTTTTATCCAGCTCAAGCCAGAGATCCAGCTGGGCGTTCCTCCCCACGCCTATTTTTATTCCTTCCGTGTCATGGAAATGTTTCGAAATCGCGGGATTGGCACGCTGCTCATGAGCGAGGCCGAAGCGCAGGCCCTGGAGCACGGTCTGGAATGGGCCACCATCGCCGCCGCGAAGGATAATCATGGGGCGCGCCGCCTGTACGAACGTCTCGGATACCGGGTTTTCGCCAGCGACGAAGGCAGTTGGAGCTATATCGATCATCGAGGCCGGACGCGCAGCGTCAATGAACCCTGCTGGCTGTTGGAAAAGCATCTGCGGACCGTGTAAATATACACTGTTGATTCCAGACAAATTTCACAAAGATATGTCAATTGAAATTTAATGCTTGCAATTACGCCGAATGGCGATATGATTGACAAAGTTGTCCCGTAGGAGTTAGGTTTTCACTTTATGGCAGTAAAGAACGATGCCGTTCACGTCAGACGCTGGAGTGGTGGGCAGCATCCAACCCTGTCCGTACTTACCCGCCAGATGAAAGACGAGGGCCTTCGTCCCTACATGTGGATGAACATGCCGAACCACCGTTACGCAGTACGCAGTCATGGGTATGACAAGGTCCTATACGTCGTCGAAGGGACACTGGAAGTCGTCTTCCCAGACAGCAACCAGCGGGTCATGCTGCGATCGGGCGATCGCACCGACATCCCTGCCGGGGTCCGGCATGGTACGATCGTGGGTAAATCGGGCGCGAAATGTCTGGAAGCATCCATCGCCCGTCGTTAAGCCAGAACGTGCGCGCCGGAGTACCCCTCCGGCGTTTTTTATGCCCCTAATTCCGCGACGATTTGCAAACCAGGCACATCCAGAATCTCGATCGACTTCCTTCCGATGCGGATCAACTGCTCACTCTTGAACTCGTTCAGGGTCTGCGTCACGGTTTCCCGATACGTCCCCAGCATATCGGCCAGATACTGGTGCGTATACCCGGTCAATCGTCCACTGCCGCCGTGCTCATCATCCAGATGAATCAACAGACTGGCGACCCGCGCCGGAATCCGCTTGAAGGCGATTTCCTCCAGGCGCTCCTCGGCCAGAAACAGCCGTTCGCTCATCACCTCCAGAAAACGCAGCGCGACCTGCGGCTTTTCCATCAGCAGATGCCGGACTTCCTCCCGGCTCCAGACACAGATTACACAGTCATCGAGCGCCTCGGCAAACGTATTGTGCAGCCGCTGACCCACCAGCGCCATGTGCCCAAACACCGCGCCAGGATGCAGCACAGCCAGCACGAACTTGCGCCCATCGGCAGACATCCGGTAAAGCTGCACGCGCCCCTGTTTCAGGATAAACAGGGCTTCACCTGGGTCATCCGGCATGTAGAATAGGTGCCCGGCCTGATAAGTCATGAGGGTGGTTTTGTGTCCGATCGATTCGACTTCACCGGCAGAAAGGTCTCGAAACACATCCACACTTTCGAGATAGTCCACTTTATTCGACATAAGCGATGCTCTTGAGCGTCCCATCCAATTCTGTCTGATCATCGGGTAAGCGTCGTTCGTGGTTGCAGCGTGTACGAGTATAATTGGCCTTATGTTAGCATATTCCGGATTGAGCGCGTGAGTCAGTCTCCATCATCAGACTACCTGACCCTGCCAGATTCTACGTCTGTCCCCCATCAACGGACGAATCGAACCTATCCCTCGCTTCAGCCTGCCTACTGGTCGTTCATGCTGGGCGGCAGCGTGACGATCCCCCTGATGCTGTCGTATGCTGATCTGCTGGCGATCCCGGCTGTCGAAATCGCCTGTGCCGTAGCCTGCGCCGGTCATCAGACCAGCGAATCCGCCATCTGGCAGGGTACACCGCTGTCAGCTTTGCTGGACGAAGTCGATCTGAACGCCGGAACCAACAGCGCGCAGGTGTACGCCGCCGATGGCTACCGCACCAGCCTCGACCTGGCGGCCTTGAAACAAGCGGTGCTGGCTTATCAGCTGAATGGAAGGACGCTTGAGCCTGAGGATGGAGGGCCGGTCCGCCTGATCCTGCCGAATCACTATGGATACAAAATGCCGAAGTGGATTCAACGCATCATGCTGGCCGAATCTTCGCAGGCGAATACCTGGGAACAACGGAGCGAATCGTCCAGCGGCTACATCCAGCCCATCGCGGCTATTCTCAATCCACGGCATCGCGCCCGGCTTACCGCACCCATCGAATTCAGCGGCACCGCATTTGCCGGGTCCCGCCCCATCACGGGTGTCGAAATTCGCGTGGACGAAGGCCCGTGGATGCCCGCAGCAGTCGAGCAGCAGTCGCCCCATACGCTGGCCCGCTGGTCGATTCAGTGGACGCCGCACGTGCCCGGCGAACACCTGATTCAGGCGCGTGCTGCGGATCAAACTGGCTTCCCCCCCGGCGACTTTCCCGCATCCGCATTGACTGCCTACGCCATTGTCGTCCACGTCGAGGAATAACATCGTGCCCCTTTCACGTCGCCAGTTCTTGCACATGGCGGGCGCTGTCCTGCTCACACCTTCGCTTACCCCGTTCAGCTTGCCGTCCCAGGCTGTCCTGTATGGCCGTGCGCTGCGCGCCGTATCCGTTTATCGCCAGCCACGCGAGTCAGCGGCGGTCATCCAGCATCTGTGGCCGGACCAGATCGCGCCGATCATCGACCTGAAAAATGGCTGGATTCGCATTGAGGATGGATTTATCCACAAAGCGGACGTGCAGCCGATCCTGCTGGACCTCCGCGACGTGCCGACAGCCGATGTGCAGCCACCCTTCTGGGCCGAAGTCCATGCCCCGGCAGCATCCGTGCGCCAGTGGTGTGCCGCCGATGCACCCCTCGTGACGCGCATCGGTCATGGCGGCAGCTTGCAGGTCATCGATTATCTGCCGGGGCCACCTACAGGTTGGTATGGCGTGGCAGGTGCGGCGGGCGCACTTCTGGGTTGGACTCAGGCAGCGCACTGGCAGCCTGCCCGGATCGCGGATCACGGAATGCCCCTGCAACTTCTGCTTGACCAACAAGTCCAGCGAATCACGGTGATGCACGACCATCAGACCCTGCTGGAAGCCCCTGTTTCGACCGGTCAGCGGCTTGCTGTCGGAGTGTACGCGCTCGATCGAGGACCGGTTGGCGGCCTGCGGGCGCAGACGAACTCCATGACTTATGAAGGACTGCCCTGGGCACTGAGCTTCGGGGATCAATCTGCCCTGGCTGGTGTCTACTGGCACAATGCGTTTGGCGAACCCATGCCCGGCCCCGCGATTCAGGTCACCACCGACCTGGCCCGCTGGTTATATGCCTGCTGCGGGATGGACAGTCAGATTACGGTGCTGGATGCCCGCTAGATTTTCTCCACTTCCTCTAATGAAAGATTGCC
>JAIOHO010000753.1 GCA_019912905.1 Anaerolineae bacterium | reverse complement strand
GTATACAGCATCGGGGCGCGCCACGCTGTGCCCTCACGGGATTTGACGTTCATGTTCGATAATTATGCAGGGGCGATGGCTTGCCTCGCCCCTACGCCGATTTTGATAATCAGATTTCATCAGAAGGTGTTTTCTAACCATCCCGTCAATCCCCGACGGGCGCAGCGGCGTTCACCAGGCTTTGAATCGCAGCGCGACCCTCATCGGTCAGGTGGACCCGGTGGCCGATCGTTGCCCCGCTGCCGAAGCCGCACAGCGAGGCCGCGTATTTCAGGCAGGGCAGCCAGTAATCGTAGCCGTGCAGCGTCCACAACTCATCAATCTGCGCCTGAATCGCCCGTGCTTCCGCCTCGTTCCCAGCCCGCACCGCCTCGACAAGCTGGACGAACCCCTTTGGGACGAGGTTGCCCAGGCCCGGCACCAGCCCGTCGGCCCCGGCCAGCAGCGACTCGTTGGACAGCTTTTCCGCCCCCTGGAACACGCGGAACTCCGGTCGCTGCTCGCGCAGGGCGAGAAACGCCTTAAAATCGTCCATGTTCCCGGCGCTGTCCTTGAGTGCGATGATGGGGTCGAATTGCAGCGCCTGCTGGATGGTGCGGACGGCCACCGGGTTATGGGTCGTCGGCGGGATGTTGTAGAGTACGACCGGCAGCTTCGAGGCTTGGGCAACGCGCTCGAAATGCCATAACTGAGCGGATTCGTCGGCCCCGAAGTAATACGGCGAGGCGACGACCACGGCATCCGCGCCCAGGTCTTCGATCATCGGCAGCACTTCCAGCGTGCGCACGGTGCTCGGTTCCAGTGCCCCCACCAGCACGGGCACGCGCCCGGCCACTGCCTGCACCGTGCGCCCGATCAACGTCTCGCGCTGGGCCGCGCTCAGCCAGGGACCTTCCCCGCTGCTGCCCAGGACGAACACGCCGCCGCAGCCGTTCACCAGCAGGTGATGGACCAGCCGATCTACCCCTTCCCCGTCGATCTGGCCGTCCGGCGTGAGGGGCGTAATCATAGGCGGAATCACACCGGATAATGTGAGTTTGCTGTCAGAGTTCATCAATTTAGTATCCATTCTCACAGGTAAATAATTCTGGGACTGCTGCTCGTGCAATCGGGCGCAGGCGCTCGGCGTCGGCGGAGTCGATCCAGCGGTACGGCCAGCGCAGCCGCGTGCCCACCTCCGCCCAGTTGCCTACCCCGGCCAGCAGCTTATCGACCGCCTGATTTGCATAGCCCTGCTGCTGGATGTACGGGGCGATGTGCTGTGTCATAAACGCCTGGAGTCGCGTCTCGATGCCCAGGGCACGCTCATAGTCCGTCTGCGCCAGCTCGACCAGCTTCTGCGCGCCGATGGGCTGCAAACAGGCGACGTTCGAGTACGCGCCGTGTGCCCCTTTGGGCAGGCCGTGAATCAGGTGATGGCCGGGCACGAAGATCGACAGACCCGCCGCGTGCTGGCGCATCTGGGCGTACCAGTCGTCATCACCATCCGCGACTTTGATGCCTACCAGTTCGGGCACCGCCTGCCGGAGTCTGGCGTAGATCGGGGGTTCGAGCACCCGCTTGGCGTGCGGCGGGTTATACAGCACCAGGCCCACCGGCTGGGCGGCGGCGGCAAAGCGCTGCAAGCAGTCGACCACTTCGTCGTCGTTCAGGGTCTTCCAATCCGACAGAATCACCTGAATCGCGCTGGGCTTCAGTTTGACCGCCCGGCGGATGCGGCTCAGTGAGAGCTGCGGACTCATGTGGCTGGCCCCGATCTGGAACGGGATACCCCCCCGTTCGCAGCGTTCAGCCAGCAGTGTGCTGATGCGGTCGAATTCATCCTCCGTCTGGGTGTAAAACTCCCCGGCGGTGCCGTTGGAATAGATGCCATCGACACCCGCCGCGACCAGATAGTCGATCTCGTCGGCGAGGCAGCCATGGTCGATGCCCTCATCCGCCTGGATGGGCAGCAGCAGTGTGGCCCAATTCCCCCTGATTTCGTCCGCTGGTAACGGGCGCATGGCCGCTTACCCCTTCACCCCGCCGATCATGATGCCCTTGACGAAGTAGCGCTGGATGAACGGGTAGACGAACAGGACCGGCACCGTGCTGACGATGATCAGCGCCGACCGCAGCGATGCCGCCGGGGGCGGATTCTCGGTAAACGACAGTTCTTCCAGCCCCTGCATGGTCGCCGATTGCAGCAGCCCGCGCAGGATGATTTGCAGCGGCTGCTTGTCGGCATGGTCGATGTAGATGGCCGCATCGAACCAGGCATTCCAGTGATATACCGCGTAAAACAGGCCGATGGTGGCGATCACCGGCAGCGACAGCGGCAGGATGATGCGCAGCAGGATAATTGGCGGAGTCGCCCCATCCACGATGGCCGCTTCGGTCAGTTCCTCCGGGATGCTCATAAAGAAGTTGCGCATGATGAGCATATTCCAGGCGTTGATCAGCACCGGCACGATCATCGACCAGACCGTGTTGCGCAGCCCAAGCGCATCGACCAGCAAGAAGCGTGGGATCAGGCCGCCGCTGAAGACCATCGTCACGAAGACGAAGATCGTCAGCGGAATGCGCCCCGGCAGATTCTTCTGGGCCAGGACATAGGACAGCGTGATGGTAAACACCAGGTTCAGCAGGGTGCCGACCACCACCCGGAAGACCGTCACGCCGTAGGCGTTCAGGATCACCGGGCTGCGACCGAACAGGATCTGGTAGGCCCCCAGGTCGATGCCTTCGGGGAAGAGCACATAGCCGCCCCGCCGCGCAAATTCCGCCTCGCTGATGAACGACGTCGAAAACACGATGATAAACGGCACCAGGAATCCCAGCGTCAGCAGGATCAGGATGACGTAGATCGACACGTGGGCAACCTGTTCGTTGCGCGATAATCTCATCATGATACGCCTCGCTTTCTACCAGATGCCCGGCTGTCCCAGACGATGTGCCAGCTTGTTCGCGCCCAGAATCAGCACGAGGGACAGCACCGCCTTGAACAACCCGACCGCCGCCGCAAAGGAATATTTCAACCCCAACAGGCCCTCCCGGTACACATAGGTGTCGATGATGTCCGACACGCTGTAGACGGCGGGCGAATACAGCAGCAGGATTTGCTCGAACCCGGCGTCGAGGATGTGCCCGATCTCGAAGATAAACAGGATGACGATCACGAAGCTGATGCCCGGCAGGGTGATATGGCGCGCCTGCTGGAAGCGGTTCGCCCCGTCGATGGCCGCCGCCTCGTAGAGATGCGAGTCGATGCCGGACATGGCCGCCAGATAAATGATGCTGCTCCAGCCGATCGTCTTCCAGACATGCGACAGCACCAGCACCCAGCGGAAATACTGCGGATTGGTGATGAAATTCCACTGCTGCCCGGTAGCGTCGTTCATAAATTCGGTGAGCAGCCCGCCGGTGGTGCCGATCAGCGCGGTAATCAACCCGGTCACCACCACCCAGGAGATGAAATGCGGCAGGTAGGAGATGGTCTGGACCAGCCGTTTAAAGCCGGTGCGCATGACTTCATTGAGCAGCAGCGCAAACAAAATCGGCGCGGGGAACCCGAACAGGATTTTCAGCCCGCTGATCGCCAGCGTGTTTTCCACCACGTTCCAGAAGAAAAACGAGTTGAGGAAGCGGTCGAAGTGTTTGAGTCCCACCCAGGGCGCGTCGATGATGCCCTGCACGCCGCCGAACGGCGACACATCTTTAAAGGCAATGACGATCCCGGCCATCGGCACGTAATGAAAAAGGAGGAAATACAGGATGCCCGGCAGCGCCAGCAGGTAAAAAAACCGGAACTTCCATAACTGCCTGCCCATGCGCCTCAACCGCCCCTCGTCAGGGCGGGTCAGGGTCATGGGTTGGACC
>JAIOHO010000752.1 GCA_019912905.1 Anaerolineae bacterium | reverse complement strand
TCTCCCACGGTACTATGTTTTTTCTGGTGGGTGCGGCGCGGGTTTACTCCATTGGCGCGCTCCGCTCGAATGCGGTCCAGCAGGACTGATGCGGGTTCGTCGTTCGGGTCCTGGGGCACCAGCTCACCCCGGAAGGCTTTGGCAAGAGTGGCCTGGTCGAGGTGATCGAGCAGGTATCGTGCCTGATTGGACTCGGATAGCACAGTGTCCAGCCAGGAAAAGGCGTATTCGATATGGCGGACCACTTCCTTCATTTCATCCGGTGTACACAGGGGAAGGGCAAGACCAGATACTTTGGAAATGCTGAGGGTATGCAAACCGGAACTGGAGGATGCGACGCGCTCGATATATTGCCTTCCGAGTGGCGAGAGCATCCAAAACAGAATGTAGTGGGAAATCACCTTTTCATTTGGCCGCACGCGAATCAGGTGATTCTGATGAGAACAGGGGCTGATCGATCCGCCCCAAATGGCGACACGGCCTATCTGCTCAATGCTCCCGTTCCCCTCAACGACCAGCAGGTCTCCCGCCTCTAGCTGCGTTTTCTCAAGCTCCCTGTCCGTGCAACCTATTTCCTTTACGTCATCCAAACGGAGTTCGTTGGCGTAGACATTGGCGACGCGAAGGTAAGGAACTCTTTGTTCAATCTCCCGGCGCTGGGCGTTCTTGGTCAATCCGCCTGAAATCTCGGAAACCGCATCGAGGCTTGTCCAGGCCCATTCGTCAGGAATGCCGGGTAGCCGTCCTGTCCGGCTATCGATGCCTAATCCGTCGGCCTTGATAGGATCGGGATCATGAGCAGATCGCCAATCGGCAGTGAGGTTGCCGCGAAAGGCGGCGGCGAGGATTGCTTGTTTATAGTGTTCGATCAGGGCCGGTATGCGGGCCAGCTCCTCGCGGCCCTGGCGGGTGCGGGCAAACAGGCTGTCCAGTTTAGCGACAATGCGTTGTTGTTCCGATTTAGGGGGAATCTCTACATCAAGAGCATATGCATCTTCTCGGTTTAGGCCAGGTATGGCAGAAGCTCGATCCATTTCAGTCAGTCCCAACGTCTCAAGAAGATACCGAATGAACTGCAAGTCCTGCCCGTAGAACTCGTCAACATAATACGTGGTATCTATTGGAAAACAGGGCATGGGAGAGAAGTGAATTTCTCCAATGCTGCCTTTTCTGCCAACCACAATCGTTGGACCCTCGGTCAGAGGATGATTGTGAACGCCGATAACCCCATTGGACCCATAGACTTCGACCTCACCACTGCATCGAGACTTTGCGGGTAGACTCTTTCCATATTTCAACTCGACAATATCGCCCAGTTGGCACTTTGCCCACCCCTGCGGCAGTTCTCTCATACTGCCTCCTCCATCTCATCAGCCGGGGTTCCTTCCTCCGGTTCCAGTTCCTCGGTCAGCGCCTCGATCTCTTCCAGGGCGGCGCGCAGGTGGCCCAGGATGGCCGCTGCGATGTCGTCGGGATCGGTCAGACGTTCCTCGGCATCGCCTTCCACGTCGCGCAGCCAAGCGATGTCCAGATTGTCGCTGCGTTCGCGTATTTGCTCGCGGGTGAAGCGGCGGAACCGTCCGCTTTCGCCCTGGTCGGTGCGCTTTGCCTTGCCGTAGGGATCATCTCCGTAACATTCTTCGAAATCGGCGAAGTCCGCCACCGTCAGGGGCCGGGTTTTACCGAACGCGGGCATATTGGCGCGCATGTCGTAAAACCACACGGCCTTCGTGTTACCCTGATCGCTCGCGCCGCGCGTCAGAAACACCACGTTGGTCTTGACGCCTTGCGCGTAGAAAATCCCCGTCGGCAGGCGCAGGATCGTGTGTACGTCGCACAGGTCCATCATCCAGGTGCGTAAGCGCCGCCCGGTGTTGTCCTCAAACAGCACGTTGTCCGGCAGAACGATGGCGGCGCGGCCTCCGGGCTTCAGCGCCCGGACGATATGCTCCACGAAGGCAAGCTGCTTGTTAGAGGTGTCGGCGGTGATGGAAAAATCCGAGCGGGTGGGCCTGCCGCCGCCCTTCTTGGTACCAAACGGCGGATTGGTCAAAATCACGTCGGCCCTGCCCAGCCGTTCGCCATCGGGAGACAGGGTATCGGCGGAAAGCACGGTGCTCTCGATGCTGTGAAGCATCAGGTTCATCAGGCACAGGCGGTGAGTGTCCGGCACCAGCTCGGCCCCGGCGTAGGCGTGGTGGCGTTGGAAAAACGCCTGCTCCTGGGAAAGTTCAAACAGGTCATCGGTGTGCTGCGTGATATAGTGATCCGCCGCAACCAGAAAGCCGCCGGTGCCCGCTGCCGGGTCCTGGACCACCTCGCCGGGCCGGGGTTGCGTCAGCCGCACGATACTGTCAATCAGCGGGCGCGGCGTAAAATACTGTCCCGCGCCGCTTTTCTTCTCGGCGGCGTTCTTCTCCAGCAGGCCTTCGTAGAGGTTGCCCAGGCCTTCCTCACGCGCCGAATACCAGTCCAGTTTATCAATGGCCGCCGTCAGGGCCTTGAGGTTGGCGGGCTTGCGCAGCCGCGTCTGGGCATCGGTAAAGATGGCAAGTACCGTCGGGTCGGAGGTTTTCTGCACATTGCCCAGGTCCAGCAGCAGGCGCTTGTAATAGTCGAGCTGCTCCAACCCCTGCGCGCTTGCCAGCGCGGTCCAGCCGTAGCCGTTCGGAATGCGGTTTTCCCGTCCGGTTTCCTGCATCATTTTCAAAAACAGGAGGAAGGTCAGTTCGGTCACATACTCGTTGTAGGTCACCCCGTCATCCCGCAGGATGTTGCAGAGATTCCAGAGTTTGGCGACGATGTCGGTGGTCACGCTCATGCCGATTTGCTCCACAGTTCTTCGTTAAAATCACTCAACAGGGCCTCAAGCTGGCCGTCAAACACTTTGTTCAGCCGGTTAAATCCACCATGGGCCTGGAACGGCTCACCATCGAGCGAAGCACGGTCTACCACGATTTCCTGTTCGATCTGCTCGGCGATGCGGGTAAGCCACCGGCGCTGGGGGTCGGTCCAGGCGTGCTTCGCCAGGATGCGTTTCATGGCGGCGTTCACGCGCTGCGCGTAAGGGATGAGCGGATCCCCCAGCGCCGCCTGTCGCACGAAACCGATGATCGACGCGGCGATGTCCTCGTTTTTGGTATCGCTCCAGGCACGGCGGAGATTGGCCTCGGAAAAGCCCTGGCGGTCCAGTTCCAGGCGGAGTTCGCGCAACTGGGCGTGTGTGAGGTCGCGCGGGCGCTGCACTACGACGGTGAGCGCCGCAATCCGGTTTACATTGTTGCGCACGTAACTGGTGAAGCTGTCCAGAAAGTCCTCGGGCTTTTCGGCGTTGCCGTATCCGCGCGTCACCGAGACGACGGCGTCCGGGTGGTGCGAGATGGGCAGCACGGGCGGCGCGCTGCCGTCCGGGTCCCAGTCGAGAATCCGGCCTATCCCGGCGCGGCTTTTCGCCCACTGAGCCATAGTGTCGGCGGACTCGGCACTTAGCCGCTTCAGGGTGACTTCCGGCGGCTCTCCGGCCATGGCTTCATACTGCTGCCGCGCTTCCTCCGAGAGGCGGTCCAGACGGCGGCGCAGCTTGACGATGATCTGATCGCGGATGATGTCCCGGTGCACGGCCTGATCAGCTTGCGTCAATTCCTCCCACAGCTGCTCCAGGCTGATGGAGGGGTTCACGACCACGGGCTTCATGTCGGTCAAATCCTGGAGGTGCGGATAGAGATCCACCGCATCAAAGATGCGGAAGGTTTCCTTGTCGATGTCATCGCAACGCCGGGTCGCGCGCCCCAGCATCTGCTCATACAGAATACGGCTGTTGACCCGGCGCAGGAAGACCAGGTTCGTGATGCTGGGTATGTCGATCCCGGTGGTGAGCAGGTCTACCGTGACCGCGATTTTCGGCCAGGCGTCGTTGCGATAGGAGCGGATCAGCTCGCGCACCCGGTCCACGCTGCCGGTGATCTTGCGCACCGCGCCATCCTCAATCGCGCCGTAACGGGCTTCCAGCGCTTTTTTCATCTCATCGACCACGATGTCCGCGTGGGCGTCGTTCACGGCAAACATCAGCGTCTTGCCCGGCAGATCGGGATCAATGTGGCGGGCCAGCTCCTCGGTAACGGTGCGATTAAAGGGAACGGTGACGACGCTGCGGTTGAAGCCCTCGACCTGGAAACTGATCTCATCGGGCGCATGGGTCAGGTCAATCGCGCCGGTATGCGGGTTGAGCAGTTCCATCTGTTCGCCACGCTGGAAGACTATCCCGGCTTGCGCCAGCGCCGTGGTGATCTGGACGGGCGGCTCGTGATCGATTAGGTAGCCGTCAATCACCGCCTCCCGGTAGGAATAGGTAAAGATCGGATCTCCGAAAATATCCACCGTGTGCAGCGCCGGGGTAGCGGTAAGGCCGATTTTCACGGCATCGAAATGCTCCAGCACGCGGCGGTATTTAGACACATAATCTTCCTGGCTGCGGAAGCTGAGTTCGGCATCCGACATTTCCCGGTCGAGCAGGTAGCCACGATGGCACTCGTCGATCACCATCAAGTCGTACTGGTCAACCGGCGGCACGTCGGCGGGATTCTCCGTGTAGAGCACGCGCCGGACCAGCGCCTGAATGGTGCAGATATGCACTTTGGTTTCCGATTCGATCCCGGTGTCATCGATGTCCTTCAGGTCGAAGATGTCGGCAAAGGTCCGGGGGCCGACCACCTTGGTGGTCTTGAATTCGCCGCCCGCCTGCGCGCCCAGCGCATTGCGGTCCACCACAAAGCACACCCGGCGGAAACGCTGGGCCGAAAGCAGGCGGTAGAGCAGGGCGATGGCGAGCTTGGTCTTGCCGGTGCCGGTCGCCATGGCGAGCAGCATGGCGCGTTGATCGTGGGCCAGCGCCGCCTCGACCCGTTCGATGGCCTCCCGCTGGTAAGGCCGCAACGGAAACCCGAACTCAAAGGGCTGTTGTTTCAGCTTCTCGTGCGCCGCCTCACGGTTGATGTCGAGTTCAGCCTGGAGGCCTTCGGGCGTATACCAGTCGGCCAGGGCGCGGCGGCGATTGGTATCGCGGCGCACGTCCCGGAACCAGATACCGCTTTCCGTCTCGATCTGCTTCAGGTAGGGCCTGCCGTTGGTCGCAAACACGAACGGTACGCGGTAGTCGCCCCACGGCCCGCCGATGGGTCCGGCGCTGTCCTGGGACGTAATCCCTTTCGAGTAGCGCTCCGCCTGGTCTATCGTGGCGGAAACATTCTTGCGCTGCCGTTTGGCCTCCACCACGCCTACGCATTGCAAGCCGATAAACAGGGCATAATCCGCCGGGCCGCTGTCGGTCGGCCATTCGGCAATCGCCATAAAGCGGTTTTTGGCGGGGCGTGTCCCGGCGGCATAACGCAGGTGCTCGCTGTCCGCCTCCCATCCCCGGTCCCGCAATTGCTGATCGATGATCGCGCGGGTCGTCGCCTCGTTCAGGTCAATATGGGTGGCGGCCTCCTGCGCCTTCTGGACGATGTGCTGGCGCTCTTGCGCCGGGGTCAGGGACGCTGCGGTCTGGAGGGCAAGCAGCGCGGCCCTCGCCGCTATTTTCTCCTGCTCGGCCTCTTCGGCCAGCGCTGCCCACAGGGCTTTCTCCTCCGCTTCCCGCCGGGCGCGGGCCTCAGCGCTCTCGTGCGCCTGCACCAGGCGCTCGGCCTCTTCGCGGGCGCGGTCGGCGGCGCTCAGCAGCGCATCCCGTTCCTCGCGCAGCAGCTCCATTTCACCCCGCAGGCGCTGGCTGGCGGCCTCCGGGTCCGGTGGCGGCACGAAGGCCCCGGCGCTGAAGCGCGGATCGGGACCGAAAGTGCGATGAAACCAGATAGCTATCTGCCGCGCTATCTGGAGATTCGCCAGCGCCTCGCGGTGATCGCCCGCATGATCGTGGGCGGCACGGTTGCCGCTCATGCGCAATTGATGGAAAAGGTCAAACACCTCCTGGGGGGCCGCGCGCTCGAACTTCAGCCGCCGCAGCAAATCGGACTGGGTTTCGTCCGGCGTTTCCAGCAGGCCGGACCGGGCTGCCAACTGCTCGGCCAGCGCCTCGCCAAACTGCCGCAGCTTCATCAGGCAGGTATTCGGATCATCCCGGAAATAGCGCTCGGCCAGCGCAGCCAGTGTGACCAGGCGTAAGTCATAGACGGCGAGAAAGCCGAAATTCGGAGAGGTAAGGGTCATCCCGCTGCCTTTCCTGATCTAGGGGGAGAGTATCCTCCAGGCATATGCGCCTTCTTTCATAATGAAGCAAACCACAGAATTATTAATACGTTTACCATGTACCCTTGAGGATACCACCTTTTTAACAATCGTGATGAAAAGGATAGCGCACGGGAGCAACTCGCGTGCCGAGGACGGCAGGGATCAGGTAACGCCTGAAGCGTTCTAACGTACTTAGCAAAAAAGAAAAGCTTTCGGGAACGGATAGGTGGCGAAGGGCGCGCTAGCGGGGCGAATGCATGTCCTGGGGCTGCTCCGTCCGGGCAAGGTCTTCCGCTGCTTCGACGGCCAGCAGGGTTTCGCGCACCATGTCGGGGGCGCGTTGCAGCAGGATCAGGAAGTTCTTGGCAACGCCGCTCGGTACCCGGCGGCCCTGCTCCCAGTCTTGCAGGGTGCGGACGCTGAAACCGAAATGCTCGGCAAATTCCGACTGGCTCATGTTCAGCGTCTCACGGATGCGCTTCACGTCGATGTCATCGGGAATCGTGACACGGTACTCGCTGGGGTCGGCGGTGCCTTCCGCAAACGCCAGCGCCTGCTTCGCACTCTCGATCAGCCGTTTGCCTGCCTTGCTCATGATGACGTTCTCCTGTAGGTCTCTACGATCTCTCGTAATATATTTCTGAGGATGTTTTTCTCATCCTGCGTCAAATCAATCTTCTCGCCTTTGGCATACACGTCGAGCAGAAACACGGGAATGTCCTCGCCGCTGTAGAACGTGATGACCCGGTAGCCGCCGCTCTTGCCCTTGCCCCTCGCGGCAAACCGGACTTTCCGCGCCCCGCCCGTGCCGGGCATCTCGTCCCCGGCAGTAGGGTTGTGCGCCAGGAAGTCCTTGATATGGTCCAGTTCCGCCTCGGTGACGCGCGCATCCTTGGCGCTGCGCATAAACACCGGCGTTTCGACAATCGTGTGCATACCATCTTCCTCATTATACGGCAATGCCGTAGGGATAGCAATCTTTTTCCGTGGGAGCTAACCCTATTATCCCTGAAAAAGCAAGCGCCTGGAATTTCAGGCAAAACCCGGCAGACGGGACTGCCGGGTCTTCTCCTGTCATTAGCGCCTCGCGGGTAGCTGCTCTTTATCGGTGGTCTCAAATCCCTTATAACCGTATTTCCGAGCAAGATCGTCCAGGCTGCCCGTGCTTCGCCGGGACTTCCGCCAGCCGTTCGGCTTGTAGTACCAGCGTTCCCGCTCCCGATGCCAGCGCAGGCCTGCGGTTTTCAAGGCTTCCTTGTTTCG
>JAIOHO010000751.1 GCA_019912905.1 Anaerolineae bacterium | reverse complement strand
CGACGATGAGCGAATGCATGACCTGCACACTGACGGCCCGGCGGGACGCGGACACGGCTCCGATCCGTGAGAAAATCTACCGCACGGACTACTGGGACGTGGCTCATGCCTACAATACGGCGCTGCCCGGCTGGTTGGTGCTGGTGGCCCGGCGGCACCTGGCGGCGGTCGATGAACTGACGGAAGCCGAAGCGCTGGAACTGGGCGTGCTGATCCGCCGGGTGTCGCTGGCGCTGAAAGCAGTCACCGGCTGCACCAAGACCTACATCATGCAGTTTGCCGAAGCGCCGCAGCACTCGCATGTGCATTTTCATGTCGTGCCGCGCATGGCCGATCAGCCCGAAGATCACAAGGGACCATATATTTTTAAGTACCTGGGTGTAGATGAAGCCGAGCGGGTCAGCGCTGCCGAGATGGACCGGATCGCGCGGGAAGTGCGGCGGTGCTTGGCCGAGATGAGGACAGGAACCCCTTCATGAATCCGATGCTGCTGGACCTGCCCGATCAATTTGAAACCGAGCGGCTGCTCATGCGCATCCCGCGACCGGGCGAGGGGACCGCTGTCCGCGCGGGCATCCGCGAGTCGGTCGCTGCGATCAGTCCCTGGATGGGCTGGGCCACCGATGACCTGTCGGTCGAGGAAACGGAAGCGCGCAACCGGCAGGCTGCCGCCGCATTTCTGGCACGCGAGGCGCTGCGCTTTCTCATGTGGCGCAAGACGGATGGCGCGTTCGTCGGCGGAGTCAACGTGATTCATCCCGATTGGGTGATCGGGCAGTTTGAGATCGGCTACTGGCTGCGCACAAGCATGGAAGGCAGCGGCTACATGACCGAGGCCGTGCAGGGGATCACGGCGTATGCTTTCGAGCACCTGGGGGCGCGGCGGCTGGAACTCTTCTGCGATCCGCGCAACGCACGCAGCGCAGCGGTGGCCGAACGCGCCGGATTCACGCTCGAAGCGCGGCTGGATCAAAGCTGGCGCGGCGTGCATGGTGAACTGGTCGATTCGCTCATGTACGTGCGGCTGTCCCCGGATGAGCGCGATATGCGCCCCAGTATTTCGTTTCCCAGGCCGGACATGCGCCTGCTGCACCCGGTCCCGGAGCGGCTCGAAACCGACCGACTGCGCCTGCGCATCCCGCAGGCCGGAGATGGACCACCCGTTTACGCGGCGGTGATCGAATCGCTGGCGCATCTGAAACCGTGGATGCCCTGGGCCAATCACGCGCAGACTCTGGAACAGATCGAACTCCACCAGCGGAGCGCGGCGCTCCAGTTCATGCGGCGCGAGGGCTTCCATTACTCGATCGAGGACCGGAAAAGCGGCGCATTCATCGGCAAGTGTTCGCTGTTCGACCTGAACTGGGATATTCCTTCCGGCGAGATGGGCTACTGGGTGCGCGTCGGGATGCAAGGCCAGGGCTATGTGACCGAAGCGGCGCAGCGGCTGGTCGAGATGGCCTGGCAGGACCTGGGGCTGGAGCGCATCGAAATTCGCTGTGACGCGCGCAACACGCGCAGCGCTGCCGTGGCCGAGCGAATCGGTTTTACGCTGGAAGCGCGCTTCCGCCATCACCGCCGCGCGCCGGATGGTTCGCTCGGCGATACGCTGGTGTATGCGAAACTGCGAGGCGATGCATGAGTCCACGAAACAGGCGGGGCTTACCGGGTGGATTGGCGCTGATTGGGCTGGCGCTGGTGGGATTCCTGACTGCTTGCCAGTCGGATGCCGCGCCGACTGCCGACGCGATCCAGGCGGTGCAGGCCAAACTGCTGGCGACGGTCTATATCTCGCCGACGCCGGATGCCGCGCAGCAGCAGGCCACCCGCCAGGCCGCGCTGCCGACTCTGACTGCGCCCGCCGCCCCGCCGCAGCCGTCGCCGACCGTGTACGTCGGGGTGTTTCTGGAACCCCCTGACACTGGTGACGACGAGGCCCCGATTCTGGATGCCACCCAGGTCTTCGCGCTGATCCCCGACCTGCCGACCGAGCGGCCTTCCCGCTGCCAGACGGTGGCCGACGCAGGCTTTGGCGACGGCTGGCGCGCGGAAACCGTCGCGGCGCAGGCGCTGGGCTGTCCCATCGAGGCGGTCATGGCCTTCACCGGGGTAGTGCAGGTGTTCGAGCGTGGGGTGATGTATTACCAGCAGGGCGGGCCGATCTGGGTCATCGAGACGACCAACGACGGTTTCCCCAACCGCCAGTGGTTCATCACGCAGGCGCTGCCGCCGGTCGAGGGCGACCAGGGCATCACGCCGCCGGAAGGGTTGAAAGTGCCGGTGTTCGGCTTCGGCGGGGTCTGGTTCGGCGTGTCGGGCGTGCGCGACACCCTCGGCTTTGCCCGAACCGACGAGCAGTCCTCGCCGCTGGCCTATCAGCGCTTCGAGGGAGGGATGCTGTTCTTCGACGCCAACAGCGGCATCGTCTTCATCCTGCTGGCGGATGGCAGCGCTTATGGGCCGTTCTGAGATACCGGGTTTAGGCCGATGAACTCCCTCAGCACTTGGGTGCTATCCATCCTGACCTATCTGCTGGCGGGGTACCTGGTGGGCCTGATGATCGGCCTGACCGCCTTCGACCCGGATACCGACGTCTACGCGCTGTCGGGCGCGGCCCTGGCGCTGATCGGTATGCTCATTGGGATCGTTCCCTTTTTCCGACGACGCGTGAATACCGCATTCGGAATGCTGGTGGGCTTTTATCTGGGCATGATCCTCACTATCCTGCTCTGGGGCAATCCCCAGACCGATGATCTGCTGGAGTTCCTCCAGGATGATGCTAATCGGATACTGGCTGCACTCGCGGTCGCTGGAATTGGCGGCCTCCTCGCCTCCCGTTTGATGTCCAATCGGACTCACCTACCGGCCCTCGCGCTCCTGTTGGGCGGCTTCGTCGGTGGAGCGATCTTCGTGGCGGCTGGCGCTGCGCCTCCGTCGTCGATGGTGGGTCTGGCCCCATTTGTCATTGGCAGCGGCCTCGTATGCGCTCTGGTTGCCTGGTTTCTGACGAATGGCAAACTCGCCAACCCATGAGGATCGTTCGGCGTTTCCTCTAGCGTGCGTAAGCCAGGAACGGATTGGTGTGCGTCAACTGGCGGATGGCGGCGTCATCCAACCCGGCGCGGCGCAGCTTCGGGATGAAGGTTTCGCTGAGATAGGTAAATGGCTGCGGCACGCGGTCGCGGTTGCCGGGGTCAAACCAGCCGCGATCGTGACTCAGTAGAATTTTCGTGTACCCGGCGTCCAGCAGGCGCTGAATATAGTCCACGTACATGGCGTCGGTGATGCGGTCCTGATTGCCGATCCAGTCGTATTCGATCCAGGCCCCACGCCCGGCCATTTCCAGATGCAGGTCGAAATCCGGCTCGGCCTGAGTATGAATCCAGATATAACGCTCGGCGGTATATCCCGCGTCTTCGATGACCGCCAACTGATCCTTGACCACACGGCCCCGGATGGTATGACTGCCGATGACGGCATTCGTCGCCCGTGCTGCCCGCGCCGCTGCCCGCAGGATTTTCGTCTCGGTCGGTGTCAGACCCTCATCGCCGGCGCTGAGTTTGATCCAGGCGGCTCGCACACCGCTTTCCTCGATCTGGCCGGTCAGCTCGCCCAGCATCCACTCGTAGAGGGCGTCCTCGCTGGCCTGCTGTGCCCAGGCGGGGACCCACGGTTCGCGGTAGATGCCAGTCGCCATCACTACCGGAAAATTGGTCGCTTCGGATACCGCGCGATCCAGATCAGCGCGGCGGCCCACCCCCACCGGCGTGCATTCCACCAGCGCGGTAACCCCGACCGCCCTGGCTTTCTCGACTTCTGGAGCCATCAGAGCGATCACGTCCTGCGGGTCGGCCTCGGCAAATCCGGGGGCGTCCGGCGTGCGCAGGTCAACGAAGATATGCTCATGCGGCAGAATCATTCCGAGGTTGTCGGCGGACTTCGGGCCGAGGGTCGTGTGAAGCTGCGTCATCGGGAAGCTCCTTAACTGAAGGATATACGCTCCATGATAACGCAGCACAATCTATAGGGAAATGCATGCAGCGGACAACTCGTGACGCAGCGCGCGCGATGTGTCACAATCGGGCCGTATGGAAGGTCCAGGCAGCGTGGAGGAGGGGTTCATGGGGCTGCTTCAGGAGGGTGTTTCGCCGGTTCGACCGCAGGATTACGCCCGTGTGGTCGAGGCATGGGAAGCTTCCGTGCGCGCCACGCACGATTTCGTAGCCGAAACGGACTCGACCTTTTCCGGCCTCTCGTCCGCGATGCGCTTCCCAACCTGGATTCGGTGTGCGTCCGGGACGCGGATGGCGTGGTCGCCGGTTATCTCTCCATCGCCCAGGGCAAGGTCGAAATGTTGTTCGTGCATCCCGACTGGCGGGGCCAGGGAGTCGGAGGGCGGCTGCTGCGACACGCCGTCGAGACGATGGGCGCGACCCACCTGGACGTCAACGAGCAGAACCCACAGGCCGTGGGCTTCTACCGGCACCTGGGTTTTGAGGTGATCGGTCGCTCGGAACGGGATGGCATGGGCAAACCCTATCCGCTGCTGCACATGCAGTACCGGGGACACTAAGTCCGCAGTCGTCAATCGTCAGTCCAGAGCGCATGAGGCCGTTCCTTGCTTGCCGAAACGGTCAGGCTCTTGACTTAGGACTATCGACGAGTGGCGGTCAGCGAATGTCGATCTGATGGGTGGTCATCAGCGGGCGAGGGGGAACATTATCCGCCACGATCGCGCCGACCAGCAGCAGAATAATCAACAGCACCACCACCAGCAGTGCCCTGCGTAACATGGGTTTCCTCCTGAGTCGTGCATCTTCCCTGTCTGCCTGTACGCACCAGACCGGAAGAAAGTCTCAGGATGAAGACGCGGCAGCAGGCGAAAATGTTCCACTGCGCTCAGGCGGGTTTGCGGGCCGCGACGATGGGCTGATAGTAGCCGCTGTCTTCGGGCATGTACCAGATGAGGTTGGTCAGGCCGGTTTTCGCCAGGGACGCGGTTACATCCGCCCGCTGCCAGGCGCGCATATCGCTGGTGGCGCACAGGGTTTCCCATTCGTCGCCGTGCTGCCGGAGGGTGAAGAAGCTGGTCCGGTAAGCGGTCCCAGCGGCGTTCCAATCCCACACCTGAAAAACGATGCTGCGACCTTCCGAGTCATCCTTGACCACCGGCAGAGTCGAATGGGGCCGTTCCTGGGCGGTACGGTCGTAATCGCGCAGGCTGATCGCCAGCACCCCACCGGGCGCGACTCTGGCGGCCATGCTGTGCAGCGCCAGTTCGAGATCGTCTGACGTCGGCAGATGGGCGATCGCGTTGTCGAAGGCAATCACGGCGTCGAATTGGCCGGGGACAGTGTCTTCCAGATGGCGAAAGTCAGCGACACCGAAGGTCACATCGACCTGGAAGGTAAGGGCTTCCTGCTGCGCGCGTTCGACGGCTTCGGTGCTGAGGTCGGTGCCATGCACGATATAACCGCGTACCGCCAGCCCGATGGCCTGGGTGCCGATCCCGCAGGCGCAGTCCAGCACGGTTGGGCGCTCGCCGTGCAGATAGCCCTTCAACAGCCGGTCGAGCACTTCACTTTGCACCAGCACCGACTTACGCCAGTCGGCAAAGATGAAGTGATAATTCGACGCCAGTTTTTTATAGAATTCGCGGACCTCATCGGTCATGATTTCTCCCCTCCTGCACAGCAGATGGCACTCAGACGTGTCCCGACACCCGCAAAATGGTCATTCCCGTTCCGGCATCAGCCCCCGGCGCAGGGTGCTGCGCAGCCGG
>JAIOHO010000750.1 GCA_019912905.1 Anaerolineae bacterium | reverse complement strand
ATTCAGCAAGGCATCGACGGGATTGCTGTCTGGATAGACAATTATGATGCAGTCTTCTTTGCAGAAGCGGTCATAGACATAAACGGTACGGTCAGTCACCTGCCAATACTCGGCAAATTCGGTGCAATTACGCTCGATTGCTTCGAACCATCTATAACCTGTTCGTTCTAACTCACACAGCTCCAACGCCTTTGCGCCGGGTAAATCAACCCACCTATTTGTTCCGTCTACGTAGACTAACAGACCCTCCGACCAATCTGGTCGGCTGAAGAGCCACTTTTCGCCGTAGCCATCCACATGGACCACAAAATCCAGATCCGGTGTAGAGGCGACGTCCTTTGTAGAACCAGATGACAGATCATGCTCAATCAACGAAAAGGTTGCAGTTGCACTCTCGTTCATGACGTAGCGCACAAGGGTGTCATCTTCAGAGAATTTATAACTGATGACGGGATTATTGACATCCGTGGAAGTAAGCCCCGTGTGATCCTTATCCCATAGAACAAGGTCGGTCTCAAACAGGGGTTCGGCAGTAAAGGTATCCACGTTAATCAGCAGTCTCAAAGGCAAATCATAGTAGCTATGACGGCGGAGGCTCAAAAAAAACCTGAGTCTCATCGACTTGGCGAGCAGAATATCGGTCCCAGCGAAAGAAATCGTAAGCTTGATCCCAGGTAAGGGACAATTGATAGGGATCGAAGTCATATCGAATCGGCTCCATAGAATCGGGTGTTAAGATGAACATTTCGATATGAGCAACTTCGTCCGTTGTTACGTTGCCTGAAGCTATCAATGCGAGCGCTTTACCTGATCCCAGGCGAAAACCGCCCTCATATCTCGTATCGGATGCCAGAAAATGAGCGAGAGTGTGAACAGCTCCGTCAGCGTTAAAGCTCAGAAGTTCTCCTGTAGTATCGTCAAAGACCCAATACCAGCGTACCGGGGTATCTTGAGCAAAGGAAGGAGCTACCCCTACTACAGCCAGAAGAACCGTACTCACCAAGATATAGCGCAGCATTGCTCGAACCTTTATGCCAGAGGCTATCTATCATAGTTTACATCAGGCTGTCCAGATAATTCAGATAATCCTGCTCGAAGGTCGGCGCACCCAGGTCGAACAAAAGCCGCAGGATCTGGGCGCGGTGATCGGTGCTGTGATTCGCCACTTGCAGCATCGCCTGCCACACTGCGATTGGAGCTTCACCCGCCTCCCAATGCGGCGGCTTGACCAGGCGTTGTAACTCGGCATCAGTAATTCCGTCGAGATAGGCGAGAATCGCGTCCCGGTTGCTGGCCCACTGCGCCCACAGCCAGGGCAGACTCTCCTCGTCAGACTCCCATTTCGCGGGCATCGTGCCGGTTCGCAGGAACAGGAACCACCAGTATTCGACCCGAAACAGGTGATGGCACTGCACCCACACCGAACCGATGGAATAGACCTGATCCTGCCTCAACTGCGCCTCGGTAAGCTGCGCCACACAATCGAATAACTGGTCATCCGCCCAGAACGTGTAGCGATACAGTGACCGCAGATAGTCCCGCATGCCCTTGCCTTTTTCCATAGGTTGACTCATACCGTCGATTATCGCATAAGCCGTTCACCAGAACAAATTTTCGCCTTTGCCGCGTCCTCCTCGGCGGGGTAGACTCCCGGCCAGTATCTTCTTCTGAGGAAAACCCCATGGCCTACACACTCATTCGCAACGGCACCCTCATCGACGGCACAGGCCGCACCCCAGTCCCCCACGCCGCGGTCGTCCTCAAAGACCAGCGGATCGACTCCGTCGGCTCGATGAATACGATCAAGCTGCCGTCGGAAAATATGACGGTCATCGACGCCCAGGGCGGCTGGATTCTGCCCGGTCTGATCGACACCCACGTCCACATGATGCTCGAATTCACCCACATGCAGGCGATGATGAGCGCCCCCTTCTCGCTGAATTTCTACAAAGCCATGCACTACCTGCGCCGGACCATCGACGCCGGAATCACCAGCGTGCGCGACGCGGGCGGCGCAGACCTAGGCGTCAAGCAAGCAGTCGAGCAGGGCCTGATCGTCGGCCCCCGGATGCAGATCAGCATCACCGTGCTCGGCATCACCGGCGGCCACGTCGATGGCTGGATGGCCTCCGGCAACACCTGGAACCTGTTTTCCTCGTATCCGGGCAATCCTGACGGCATCTGCGACGGTGTGGACGAATGTCGCAAGAAGGTCCGCGAAGTGCTGCGCGCCGGGGCCGACATCATCAAAATCTGCTCGACCGGCGGCGTCCTCAGCCCGACTGATCACCCGGAATTCACCCAGTTTTCGCCCGAAGAACTGGCGGTCATCGTTCAGGAAGCCGCCTACCGGCGCGGCGTCAAGGTCATGGCCCACGCCCAGGGTGCGGAAGGCATCAAAAACGCGGTCCGCGCGGGCATTCACTCCATCGAACACGGCATCTACCTCGATGACGAAGCCATCGACCTGATGCTGGAACATGGCACCTTCCTCGTCCCCACCCTGCTGGCCCCGGTCGCGGTCGTCGAAATCGCCCAGGCCACCGGCGCAATGCCCGAATACGGCGTGCGCAAATCGCTGGAAGTCATCGAGATTCACCGCGACAGCATCGCCCGCGCCCACGAACGCGGCGTCAAAATCGCCATGGGCACCGACGCCGGGGTGATGCCGCACGGCACCAACCTGCGCGAACTGAACCTGATGGTTGGGATCGGCATGTCGCCGATGGAAGCCATCGTCGCAACCACCAAAACCGCCGCCGAGTGCCTGGGCTGGCAGGATCAGGTCGGCACGGTCGAAGCGGGCAAGCTGGCCGATGTCATCCTCACCAGGACCGACCCGCTCAGCGATCTGGCGTCGCTGGAAAAACCCGACAACATCGTCACGGTGCTCAAGGGCGGGCAGGTGGTCAAAGACCTGCGCCAGTAGAACCAGTCGGTCAGGGGTGTGGGCTGCTCGATGGGGAATACTCCGCCCGCAGCAGCCCATAGATCAGTTCGCCGCAGATGTTCCCGTCTGCCATGCGATGGCACTGGCGCAGATGCCCCTCGCGCACGAAGCCGCAGCGTTCGGCGACGTGGGCGCTGCGCGGATTGACGTCGCTGCATCGCAGCCGTATGCGCTGCGCCTGCAAGTAGCTAAAAATGAAGTCGAGCGCGCCGCGCACCGCCTCGCTGACGTAGCCCTGTCCCTCATGATCGACATCCGCGAAGTAGCCGACCTCAAACTCGGACAGGTCCCAGCTGACCACGCCGATGTATACCTGGGCGGCAAAGACTCCCTCGGCGCGCGTCCACGCCCCCAGGAAGAAATGTTTGCGCTGCGCCCAATCCGCCGCGAATTCCCGCAGGAGAATCTCCGCTTCCTGCTCGGATTGCAGCGACCGGACCGGGTTATCGGCCTCGAAGGGGAACAGGTGATCGCGGTTGCGCTGCGCCATCACCCAGTAGGCCGCGCCGTCGCCCGCCTGATAGCGACGCACGTGCAGCCGTTCCGTTTCAAACCCATCGGGGATGTCCAGCAGCATCCGGTGCATGATCGTCGCTCCTGCTTGAATCCATCTATCCAGCTTACAACTGTTGGGTCTAATGTTGCGCCTGCCGTCCGTCAGAAGCGCGCCATGCAGAACCACATCGAATCTTAACCTTTTGCCCCTACTGGACTCCCCGGTCTCTCTGATACAATACAAGGGGCAAAACCTTAGACACTCCGATCATCACCCACGACGTTTAGATTTCAGCAGGATACCACTGTGCAGCAAGTACGCGACGACATTCGCAATATCGCTATTATCGCGCACGTCGATCATGGCAAAACCACCCTGGTCGACGGCATGTTAAAACAGGCCCATGTGTTCCGCGAGAACCAGCACACCGGCGAGCGCATCCTCGATTCCAACGACCTCGAACGCGAGCGCGGCATCACCATTCTGGCAAAGAACACCGCCGTGACCTGGGGCGGAGTCAAGATCAACATCGTCGATACCCCCGGCCATGCAGACTTCGGCGGCGAGGTCGAGCGCGTGCTTAACATGGTCGATGGCGCGCTGCTGCTGGTCGATGCCGTCGAAGGCCCCATGCCGCAGACACGTTTCGTGCTGCGCAAGGCGCTGGCGCTCGGTCTGCGGGTGATCGTCGTCATCAACAAGGTCGATCGCCCCTACGCCCGGCCCGTCGATGCACTCAACGAAACCTTCGACCTGTTCATCGAACTGGGAGCCAGTGAGATGCAGGCCGATTTCCCGGTGGTCTATGCCGTCGGGCTGGATGGCAGCGCCGGATATACCTCCGATGGGCTGACCGGCGACCTGACCCCGCTGTTTGAGACGATCCTCAAGGAAGTCCCCGCCCCGCGGATCGACACCGATGCGCCGCCGCGCCTGCTGGTCACGACGCTGGAATACGACAATTACAAAGGTCAGATCGGTATCGGCAGGCTCACGTCGGGCACGCTGCGCCGGGGGATGCCGGTGGTCCGCATCACGCCGCAGGGCAAACGTCACAGCGGGCGGCTGGAATACCTGTTCACGTTCCACAACCTGACCAAAGTCGAAGTCGAAGAGGTCCACGCCGGGGATATTCTGGCGTTTGGTGGCTTCGAAGACGTCAACATCAGCGACACCATCGCCGATCCCAACGCCGCCGAAGCCCTGCCGCCCATCAGCGTGGAGGAGCCGACGGTCCGCATGACCTTCGGTGTCAACACCTCGCCATTGGCCGGGCGCGAAGGCAAGACCGGCTGGGGCACGTCGCGCCGCCTGCGCCAGCGGCTGCTGGATGAAACCCGCAGCAATGTGGCCCTGCGCGTGCGCGATGGCGAAACGGCGGATCGTTTCATCGTCAGTGGACGCGGCGAACTGCATCTGGGCATTCTGATCGAAAACATGCGCCGCGAGGGGTACGAATTTGACGTCAGCAAGCCGGAAGTCATCTTCCGCGAAGACCCCGAAACCGGCGACACGCTGGAGCCAATCGAAGAGGTTCACATCGACGTGGCCGAGGAGATGGCCGGGACGGTCTTCGAGCTGATGGGGGCGCGGCACGGCGAAATGGTCAACATGCGCAGTGACAGCGGCACGGCCTACATTCAGTACCGCATCCCCACCCGCCTGCTGATCGGCTTCCGCACGCACTTTGTTCGCGCCACCAGCGGCCTGGGACAGATTCACACGCTCTTCGCCGGGTACGAACCCATTTTGCCCTACCCGACCCCACAGCGTCAGTTCGGCAGCCTGGTGGCCGATCAGAACGGCGCGACCACCGCGTATGCCCTGGTCAGCGCCCAGCAGCGCGGCTCGTTCTTCATCCCGCCCGGCACCGAGGTGTATGAGGGCATGGTCGTGGGCGAGCATATCCGCGCCGATGACCTGACAATCAACGTTGCCAAGGCCAAGCACCTGACCAATCACCGCGCCAAGCCCAGCGAAACCACCGCCGGACTCACGCCGCATCGCGTGCTGAGCCTGGACGACTGCATCGAATTTCTGGCCGAGGACGAACTGCTGGAAGTGACGCCCACCAGCCTGCGCCTGCGCAAGCGCATCCTCAACAACGAGAATCGCCTCAAGGACGTCAAGCGCAAGAAGATGCTGGTCGCGGGTTAGCCAAGCGCGCCCACAGCATCGAGCCGGAATCTACCTGGTAGGGACACAGCATGCTGTGTCCTTTTGATTCCACAAGAGGGAGATCGAGAATCGGGATTGTGGAGCCAGCCCCTCCGAATGCCGGTCAGCGAATCTTCTCGATTTCGCGCAGCGCCGGGATTTTCGTCTGATTGGTGATGGCGTACTGGATTTCGACACACCACTGGCGCGTCTGCTCGATGAGCGGTTCCAACTGCGGGCGCGACTGAGGATCGTCGTACCAGCGCTGGATCAGGTGATCGTAACTGCTGACCGCGCGTACAATGCGAAAATATTCGGTCGAGAGGGGGTCATACTGGCTGGCGGCAAACAGCAGGTGCCGGTAGGTATTGATCATTTTCCACCTCCGCAAGCACTGGCAAAGTGTGGAACAATCTCATACTTACAGTATAGATTACCTTTCTTAACAATAGACTAAATGTTCCGTAAATTTCGTCGATGATTTCATGCGCTTCACCTAACAATCGTGAGGGGCAACCCACAGGACAGTATTTTTGTGCTCACCATACCTTCAAGCAGCCTGGGGAGCCTCGCGCATTAGCCAGCGGCGTCCTCATCCGTCCGTTCCAGATAGGCCTCGATTGTATTTTGCTGATGATGTTCCTTCTGTCGCGCGATATAGTCACTGACCACCGGCAGTAATTTTGCCCCAAACGTTAACACCCCATAGCCACGCTGCCATTGAAATCGGATGTCCCGATCAGGAAACACCTCGTTGACGGTGTGGGCACTCATCCCCTTGATATTGCGCACCCAGTCTGCCACCGCGATGTACGGCGGAATACACACTGCGACATGCATGTGATCGGCGACGCCGTTCATCGCATGAATGGAACACTTCAGGCTGTGCGATTTTTCGGTTGCCGCTTGAATGACGACGCGCTCGATTTCCGGCGACAGGAGGGGCTGCCGATCTTTGGTGGCCCAGACGATGTGATAATAGCAGCGCCAGAATGACATGGGGTGGCCTTTTGGCGTTTCAAGATTATACGATGTCCTAGAAGCAGGATAAGGCCGACGCGGATTTAGCACAATTAAGCGCTGTAGGCTCAAGCCTCCAGCTAATGATAACTATTATAAGCCCACCAGAGGGGGCTGGAACTGCGGGCGGGGATTCTGTCAAAACCAGCGCCTTCAGTGCGCTTCCAATCGTTTCGCTAGCCTCTCGGCTTTAGCCAGAGGCGTTCTCTCGATTAGCCGTCGGTTTTAACCGATGGCGAAACCTTACAGTTTCAGCGTTGAGCCTGCCGCAGTTTTGCGGATTGATCCCGAAGCAAATACGCTCTCTATCCTCAT
Source organism: Anaerolineae bacterium (assembly GCA_019912905.1). Taxonomy (GTDB): domain Bacteria; phylum Chloroflexota; class Anaerolineae; order Aggregatilineales; family Phototrophicaceae. The sequence continues at coordinate 10,093 of JAIOHO010000750.1, read as the reverse complement.
CGACGGCGAGAACATCTACACCTACACCCCCAAATAAAACAGCCAACCTTCTTCTCAAATCTTGTGCTAAGGAGAGACCGATTAAAACGACAGGCGCACTAAAGTGGGTGCGCCCATCGCGTTGTATTTTAGACTTCTGGGCTGGTTATCAGTTTATCCGCAAGCTGAGATCGAAAATAGCTGAACGAGATCCTTTATTCTCAATGATGACAGCATAACTTGCTTCTGAAGTTATCAGGCTTATGTCCTGGATAATACCATCACTATCCATGATTTCTTCTCCACCAACTGAACCTTCTTGCTTGACAAGCAGCCTCGCACGCTGCATGGCGAAGTGAAAGCTGAAATCTGCGCGACTGCTGTCAGTAGCTACATAGTAATTGTTAAGATTGACGGTTACGAGAATAGATTCGTCAGGTGGTATTTCCAGTGTTTCCGTAAGAACAGGTTTGCAGAGCAAATCTAGAAGATACTCGCCCGAGTGAACTTCTTCGCCATAGGCATGGTCGGTCATACATCCGAATTCCTGCGCTTCACTGGCTGAATTAGTACCGACAGCAACAAATGTGAGCAGTGCCAGTGCTGCTAACCTAAAAAGGCGATGCATGTTTTTTATCTCCTTGTTTTTCATGAGGTGCATATATACACATTTAGTGTTATGTGCCGCGAGACGTTCACTTCGCTTGGCATAATTACTTCGGCTCTTGTGCGCCACCCAAAGTTTGGAATGGGAATGGGGCAGACATAAGATGCTTTTTGGGTAAGGAAGTTAATCACAGAATATTATATCGCTAGATTCGATGATTAAGAGTTAAGAATCATTTTCTATACCTACACCCCCAAATAAAAACAGCCCAACTTCGAGTGGGCTGTTCTTTTTATGCTGTGAGTTTCGCCTACCGCGTCAGTTGATCCAGCCGGTCCACGTACTCCGCCAAGATGCCGAAGGTCGTCTCCACCGCGTCCGGCGTGGACATATCGACCCCCGCCCCCTTGAGCGCGTCCACCGGATACAGCGAACTGCCCGCCGAGAGGAAGCTCAGGTAATCCGCGGCGGCGTGGGGCGTGCCGTCGAGGATGCGCCGCGACAGCGCGTGCGCCGCTGAAATGCCGGTCGCGTACTGGAACACGTAGAAGTTGGCGTACAGGTGCCCGAACTGCGCCCAGGTGATGCCGACCCGGTCGCGGTCCACCTGCATCTCGCTGCCGTAGCCCTCGCTGAACAGGTCAGCCATGAGTTCGTTCAGATCATCCGCCGTCAGCGCCTGCCCCTGCTCGGCCCGCTGGTGGGCTTCCAGTTCGAAGCGCGCCAGCGTCGGCATGATGAAGAAATAGCGGTGGATGTTGTCCATCGCCTCTTCGATCAGCGCGATCTGGAACTGCGGGTCAGTGTTCGTGCGGAACAGGTAATCGCGCACCATCGCCTGGTTAAAGTTCGACGCCACCTCGGCAACGAACATCGAGTAATCCGAGTACACGTAGGGCTGATTCTTGCGCGTCAGGTAGCTGTGCATCGAGTGCCCCAGTTCGTGCGCAAGCGTGCTCAGCGCCGCCAGCGATTCGTCGTGGCTCATCAGGATGAACGGGGAGGTGTCATACGAACCGAACGAGAACGCGCCCTGCGTCTTGCCCTGATTGACCGCCCGGTCCACCCAGCGATCTTCCAGGCAGCCCTTACGCAGCACGCCGACGTAGTCATCGCCCAGCGGCTGCATCCCCGCGCAGATCCATTCGACTGACTGCTCGAAGGGGATATGCGGCTCCGTTTTGCTGATCGGTGCCCAGATGTCATAGGGATTCAGCGTCTCGACGCCCAGCGCCCGCCGCCGCACCGCCCAGTATTTGTGCCAGGTGGGGATGTGTTTTTTGTAGGTGTTGACCAGGTTGTGGAACACCTCGACCGGGATATTGGTGGGGAACAGCGCCGCTTCCAGGGAAGACTCATAGCGCCGTGACCGGGCATAAAACACGTCGCGCTTGACGATGGCGCTGTAGTTGCTCGCCAGCGTATTTTTCATCGACAGGTAGCCGTCGGCATAGTTTTCCCAGCCGCTGCGCCGCGCATCACGGTCCGCGCTGTGCAGGATGGTGTCGATGGTCCCCTGAGCGACCTCGACCGACTCTGAATCCTGGCCCGTCGCCGGGGTAAATTTCAGGTCGGCGCTGGTCAGCACCTGCTCGGTGTTGCTCACCGCCTGGAAGGGATCGCTCGCCAGCGCCAGCACTTCCTCGACCTCGCCCGACCGCACGTGCGCCTGCTGGCGGAACAGGTTGCGGATGTAATGCGTATAAACCGTCAGCCGGGGTTCATCCTGCGTCCACCGCATCAGCGTCGCTTCGCCAATCGCCAGCATCTCCGGCTGCGCAAAGGCGGCGGCGGCGGCATAGCGGCTGTACAGGCTGCCCGCCTGCCCGACCATCGCCGTCGCTTTCATGTTGCTGGTTTCGACCGCCTGTGACATGGCCGCGTAAAAATACAGCGTTTCCAACCGGCGGCCTAATGCGGATGCCGCCTCCAGCCAATTCGCCAGCGCCGTCGGGCCGCTCCCCAATGTGCCGGGATACTGGCTCAGGCCGGGCAGTGCCCCCTCGATGGCCTGCCGTTCAGCTTCCCAGGCAGCGGGCGATGCAAACACACTCTCGGCGTTCCAGGTCTCTTCCTTGCGGACGTCGCTGCGCGGCGGCAGAGTCTTCGCCATGATTCGCTCCTTTAGGTCACCAGAATATCCGTTCAGTATACCCCGGTGCCTCTTTTTCCGAGAGGGTGCGGATTACCTGCCTATCGGTAATCCGTGCCGCGCGATTCTCTCTTCTTGGTCGCTTCAATCTGTTCTTCACCACCGTGGATGAAAGCGCGCTAAACTGATGCACAGCGTCCAGGCAACCGTATCCACCGGTACAGGGCACGAACACCAGCATCGTAAGGGAGGGTGAACATGCGAATTGGCATTATTGGTGGCGGCGCAGCAGGATTAACCGCGAGTTGGCTTCTGAGCGGCAACCATCAGGTCACGGTGTTTGAAAAACAAGCTCGCTTGGGAGGCCACGCCCACACCGTCGAGGTCGAACAGGAGGGCCGGGTGATACCGATTGAAGCCGGTTTTGAATTTTTTATGGAGCGGATGTTTCCGACCTTTATCCGATTACTGAACCTGCTTGAACTCCCACTCCATTCCTACAGCCTGAACTCGGTACTGTATACGACGGATCATCGACGCCTCACGGTGATGCCTCCGTTCAACGAAAAAGGAATCATCTGGTCAGCATTAAAACCTTACCAACTGTGCAATCTGATTCAACTCCGATGGGCATTAGCCCATGCCCAGAAGCTCATGGATGAACGCGACACGACCATCACCGTTGAAAAATATCTTGAAACCCTCCCCGGGTCACGAGAGTTTAAAGAGCACTTTCTCTTTCCATTCTTGCTTGCTCAATGGTGCGTGGAACCCGAGGAGTTCAAGCAGTTTTCGGCCTATAACGCGCTCAAATATTCCGTCCTGAACGCGGCAGGTGGCTTGCAAGCGCCGGTCGGCGTCGAAATTGTCGGCGGGAATCAGGTGTATATTGCTGCGCTGGCTCAAGCGTCACCGCGCGCCCATTTCAAAACTTCGTCAGATATTACTTCGATCACACACTCTGGGAACGTGTACCACGTCCAGGAAGCGGACGGCAGCAGCCACGAATTTGATCACCTGATCATTGCCACCAGCCCCTGGGACGCTCACAGCCTGCTTGCCCAGGCGCAAGGCAGCGAGTCGACACGGCAGGAACTCAGCCGCATCGACTCGTTCGAGACCGTCATTGCGGTTCATAGTGACCGGCGCTTGATGCCTGCCGAGGAAAAATACTGGTCGGTGGTCAATCTGCGTTACGATGGGCGCTACTGTCAAAATACCGTGTGGAAGAAATGGAAAAGCGCCCGCCCCATTTTTCGCAGTTGGGTCACTTTTGACGCGCAGATGCCCGACGCGCTTTATACACTCGTCAGGTATCGGCACGTCAAAATCAATCTCAATTATTATCGGGCACAAAAGAATCTCATCGCGCTGCAAGGACACCAGCAGTTGTGGCTGGCCGGGCTGTATATGCACGATATTGACTGCCACGAGAGCGCAGTTGTGTCCGCAATCCACATCGCCCAGAAGCTCGATCCTCACTCTGTAAACCTGCGCAGCCTCTGAGCAGCCAGGGCACGGACGCCGCGCCTCTGCCGGTTTACGGATCGGCTGTAAATTAAAAGGCACAAAGGGATTTCGCCGCTTTGTGCCTCGCTGTCGATCTGTTGATGTGGATGCGGATCAACCGTGCCGCGTCAGGGTAAGGTCACCCCACACGTGCCGGCGTCCGGTTCGCACGTCGCCAGGGTTTGACCAATACGCTGGATTTCGAACGATCCCTGCGCCCAGAACAACCGGTCAGGATTGACGGTGATCAGGCTGCGCACCCAACCGCAGTTTTCCGGCTTGACTACATCCCCACTGACTGCTTGCGACCGGATTTGCAGGCAGTGCCGGGTCGGGAGGGCGTCGAGCGGGAATGTCGTCACCTTCGTCCACTGCGTAAAGGGGAACGTCACTGTACCCACCAGACTCAGCGCGCTCAGGTCCAGCACCCGGCCCGACACGTTCATCACATTGAGCGTATCCTTCGAATACTGGATCACCAGATCAGGCTGGACGACCGACTCCGGCACCATCGTCGGAACCACCACCACCGTCGCAGTCGGCACCGCCGTAGGTTGATTCTGCGGCTGAGGCTGTGGAGTCGCCGCCACCTGAGTCGGCAGCGACGTGGGCTGGATAATCGGAACTGGCGTCGCGGTTGGAGCCACCAGCGGAGTCGCCTGCGCTGCTACCGCCGACTCCGGCAGAATCACGGCGTCCTGCTGAAGATCGACCGCGCTCAACACCTCATGCGTGCCATCGGTCGAGAGGATGTACACGGCATCCCCCGCATCATCCGGCACCGTAATTTTCTGCGCCCAGTCGATCGGCGCATCATAGAGGGGGCGGCCCGAATCGTCAAACATCTGAATCTTGGTCGCCGTATGAATCGAGTTGAAAAATCGCGCGTAGGCAAAAGATTCGTTGGAGAGATAAACGGTGCGTCCATCGCGAGGATCAACCATGGCGGGCAGCACATTGGGCCGCCCACCGAAGTCCACAATAAAGAACGTGCTGCCGCGATACCTGACTGCCGCAGCCCCCACCTCACGATAGGCCGGATTGAGGACTGTCCGTTTGTGGAGGTCGGAATTATGCCAGAAATTCAGCGCATAATCGACGCTGCCGAGTGCCGCGTTTTCACCGATGGCGATTTGCCCCGGCAGTTGGTAATGCGGCCAATTAAAGGGGGCCAGCAGCGCCCGGTCGCGCGGTTGTAAACCCTGCTTGTCCACATGCAGATCTTTCGGCAGTTCCGCCAGAGAGGTGATGTACTGCGCCTGACTCAGTGCCAGCGCGGTCAAGGTATCATTCGGCTTCAGCGGCCACAAGCCTTCGCTGATGCGCCAGGCGTTCAAACGCCCGATCACTTCCTGCGCCAGCGCATCATCCTGCGCGCGTCCTGGCACAACGGCGATCAGCAAACCGACCAGGGTGAGAATCACATACAGTCTGCGCATAAAATTTCCCCAACAAGATTCATTTTGGAATGCCCGCATACTATCTTAATGCACTTTTTTCATTCTCAGCGATTATTCATAAACTTTTCCTAAAGCGCCAAATAAAAAAGACGGCCTTCTCAGCCGTCTTTAAGAAACATCGGTCACTCAGGACAATCAGGCCCAGCCGAGCAGTCGGGCGATGCTGGCGGTCGAGAACGTCACCAGGAAGGCCAGCGCCAGCGGCAGCAGCGTGGCTACTACCGTCCACTTGAGATTTTTCGTCTCCTTGTAGATCGTCATGATCGTCGTACTGCACGGGTTGTGCAGCAGGCTGAAGAGCATCAGGTTGATCGCCGTTAGCATCGTCCAGCCGCCGACCTGAGTCAGCACCTGATACACCTGCTGATCGCCCAGTTCCAGCATCACACCGGACTGTGCCCCGGCGATGTTGCTGCCCAGCGTCAGGGTCAGCATCAAAATCGTCGGGATGATGATCTCATTGGCCGGGATTGCCACAATATAGGCCACCAGGATAATCCCATTCAGCCCCAGCAGCAGCCCGAACGGATTCAGCAGATTGACCATGTGCCCGGCGATGCTCATATCGCCGATAAAGATGTTGCTCGTCAGCCAGATGACAGCTCCGGCGGGCGCAGCCATGACCACCGCGCGCCACAGCACGATCATGGTGCGGTCGATCATCGAGGTGTAAATCGTGCGCCAGATCTGCGGCGGGCGGTAGGGCGGCAGCTCCAGGCTGTACACCGAAGTTTCGCCCTTCAGCCAGGTTTTCGACAGAAACGCCGATACCAGCAGCGTCACGACGATGCCCATCGCAGCGACCGTGACCACACTGAGCGCGGCCACGAAACTTGCCAGCGCGGGCGGCACGAGCGTGGCGACGAAGATCGTGCCCATCAGGATGAGTGTCGGCCAGCGGCCATTGCAGATGCTGAAGTTGTTGGTAATGATGGCGATCAAGCGTTCGCGTGGGCTGTCGATAATCCGGGTGGCAACCACCCCGGCGGCGTTACAGCCGAAGCCCATCATCATCGACAGCGACTGCTTGCCATGTGCGCCTGCCTTTGCAAACAGGCGGTCCAGGTTAAAGACCACACGCGGCAGATAACCCAGGTCTTCCAGCAGCGTAAACAGCGGGAAGAAGATTGCCATCGGCGGCAGCATAACCGAAATGACCCAGGCCGTCGCCAGGTAAATGCCGTCGATCAGCAGGCCTGACAGCCAGGCCGGGGCGCTGAGGGCAGCGGCGACGCTGTGCAGCGCATTGTAGACACTCCCCAGCAGAAAATCGGCCAGCATCTGAGACGGGATGTTCGCGCCGGTGATCGTGATCCAGAACACACCGAAGAACATCAACCCCATCACCGTGAAGCCCCAGACCGGGTGAGTCAGCGCCCGGTCCAGCGTGCGGTCGAACGTCCACCGGACTTTGCCTTCCTCGCGCGCCACGCTGCGATCGGCAATCTGTGAGGCGTCGGTATAGATCGCCTCCATCAATTTGTCATGATAATCTTCGCCCATGCCAGCGCGAAGCTGGTTGGCAGTTTGCAGGAGGTCAGTCGTCATGAAGCCACCGCCTGGAGCGGAATTACGTCACCTACAGGCGCAATCACGTTGCTGCGCGCCAGATCGCCCAGCGTATGGTTGCGCACCGCTTCTTCGATGCTGGCATCGCCATCCAGCAGCCGCAGCGCCACCCAGCGCGCATTCGGCAGGCTGGGGAACTGCGTTTCAATCGCGTTCACCAACTGCCCGATGACCTGTTCCAGCCGGGTATCCTGCTGTTTGATGCGGTGCGGGCGCGTAGGATACGTCCCGAGGATGACTTCCTCCACCGCCTGAAGCAGCTGCGGAACGCCCACCATCCGGCGCGCCACCATCGGCACCACCGGCACACCCAGTTCGCGCGCCAGATGCCGCTCATCGACCTTGATACCGTGACGGGCCGCCTCGTCGATCAGGTTAAGCGCCACCACCACCCGGTCGGTGATTTCCAGAATTTGCAGCGCCAGGTTCAGGTTGCGCTCCAACCGGGTGGCGTCGACCACCACGATGGTCACGTCCGGCTGGCCGAACAGGATAAAATCGCGGGCGATCTCCTCGTCCGTGCTGGTGGACAGCAGCGAGTACGTCCCCGGCAGATCGACTACCTTAAAATTGTGATCGTTGTATTCGAAGCCGCCTTCCGCCCGGGCGACGGTTTTTCCAGGCCAGTTGCCTGTGTGCTGGCGCAGGCCGGTCAGCGCGTTGAAGACCGTACTCTTGCCAGTGTTGGGATTCCCAGCCAGGGCGACGACGAAATCGAAATTTTCGGTGTTGACGCCCAGTTTCTTCAGGGCGGATTCGTTGTAGATGGGGCAAGTTTGGCAGGCGTCAGTCAGCATGGGTTTTCTCCTCCTGGGCGACAGCGATCTCGATCTCACGAGCCTGTTTGCGCCGTAAAGCGATCACCGCCCCACGCACCCGGTACGCGACCGGGTCTCCCAGGGGGCTGATCATCTCGACTTCGACCCTGGTCCCTGGCAGAAGGCCCAGGTCCATCAGACGCCGCCGGTTCGCACCGGTGGTCGTCAGGTGGGTCACGGTCGCGGTGAGGTCTGGCTTGAGTTGATCGAGCGTCATATTTGACCTGTCTTTGTGAGCATTTGGATGGCTCACAATCATTATTTAGACTAATCTAAAATTACTATAACGCATTTGTCAGATTTTGGCAAGTCCCCTGGACAGGCCAATTTTTGAGGGTCGCTGCATCATATGATGCCTACCGAACGCATAAATCGCAGAAAGACACGCCAAACTTGTTATAATGGACTGAATTTTGCCAGGAGAAACTTTCGACCCAAACGAAATCATCTCATACCAACACCATTCGAGAGGAAACCGCATTGTGAGAATCTACACTGGTACGTTTCTGGTTGCATTTACGACACTCGCCCTTGAAGTGACCCTGACCCGAGTCTTCAGTGTGATCACCTGGTATCATCTCTCGTTTTTCGCGATTGCCACAGCCTTACTGGGGATGACCGCAGGCGCAGTCGTGGTCTATCTTGTCCCACAATGGTTTACTGAACGTATTGCAGATCGCACGGTAGCCCGAGCATGCCTGGCCTTTGCAGGTACTATCTTGCTGGCGCTCATCACGATTTCGCTGGTTCCTGTGATCGTTACACGATCCATTATGCCCGCTTTGTCGCTGCTGCTGCTGACTGCGGTCAGTGCGCTACCATTTTTCTTTTCAGGAATTGCGGTGACCGCCCTCTTAACCAAATATACGATCCCGATTGGGAGGTTATATGCCAGTGACCTCATCGGAGCGGCGACAGGAAGTTTGTTCGTGCTCATCGGACTCCTGGTGTTCAGTGCACCGAGTCTGATTATCCTGTGCAGCGCACTGGCCGTGGTAGCCAGTCTGATTTTTGGCTGGAAACATTCGTCACGTACAGGGCACCGGCTGATGATCATGCTGGCGCTTTGCATCATGGTCATTGCGGTGGTGAATTCAGCAACGATCTATGGGATTCGGCCACTTTTCTTCAAAGGCAATTTTGTCGCTCCCTCTGACCTCTACCTGGAAAAATGGAATTCGTTCTCACAGGTCAGCATCTTCAAGGAAAATCAAGTGTCTCCGTTTTACTGGGGTGCCAGCCCCCTCGCGCCGAAGGACATCACCGTAAGCGAACACAAAATGCGGATCGACGGTGAAGCCGGAACGAGGCTGCAATCGTTCAGCTCGTTCGATGATATTGACTTCCTTCGTTACGATGTTACCAACATTGGGTATTATCTGCGTTCGCAGGGTGCGGCTCTCATTATCGGGGCTGGTGGTGGGCGTGATGTGCAGAGCGCGCTGTTATTCGGTCATCGTCCTGTCGTCGGGGTGGATGTCAATCCTGTTTTTATCGACTTGCTCCAGAACGATTTTCGGGACTTTGCCGGGCTTGCGAATCGGGATGACGTAAAACTTGTTGTGGACGAAGGACGCAGCTTTGCCGCGACGACCTCAGATACATTTTCAATCATCGAGATGTCGCTGATCGACACCTGGGCAGCAACCGGGGCGGGTGCCTTTTCGCTGTCCGAGAACTCACTTTATACCGTAGAAGCATGGCAAACATTTCTGGACAGGCTGACCGATGATGGAATCTTTACCGTGTCTCGCTGGTACAATCCCTCGGATCTCGGTGAGACGGGTCGGGTCGTCAGCCTCGCCCTCGCGGCGCTGCTCGAAAGAGGCGCGAGTAACCCGGCGCAGCATCTGGCTATGGTAACCACCGACCGAATCTCTACGCTGCTGGTCAGTAAGAATCCATTCACTCCTCAGGATATTGTGACACTCAGGCAGGCCACCGATGATCTCCAATTTCAGTTGGTAATGGCTCCTGGTATAGAACCGAAGGAGGCTTTTCTAAAGAATCTGCACGCCGTAAAATCACTCGAAGAACTAAAAGCGGCCATCGCGGGCCA
>JAIOHO010000749.1 GCA_019912905.1 Anaerolineae bacterium | reverse complement strand
CGTGTTGTGGAAGATAAGCACCAGCGCTTCGACCGCCGTTTTGTCGGGGAGTTTGCCCAGGGCATGCGCGGCCTTGACGATGATCGCCGGGTCGCTGCTGCCTAATTGGGCGACCAACTGGCGCGCAGCCTGGGCCTGCTGCGCATCGACGTCTCGACGCTCGGCGATGAGGTCTTCAAAAGTCAGTTGTAGGTGCAGACGTGTACTGGCATCGGCTTCGACATCCAGGGCGCGGCGCAGAGCCGGGATCGCTTCGGCGGCCCCCAGCATCCGTAAAGCTGCCGCCGCCCGTCGGCGCACATCCGGGTCGTCATTTTGCAGCGCGTCGATGAGTCCTTTAGAATCGCCCTGGGCTTGCAGCAGCCAGATGTTGGGTCGTAGATCGCTCACAGGTTGTTGGGCCGCCTGGTTGAACGCACACTATCAAGCATAACATGGTTCGATGAGGTCGAAAAGCCATGCCACAATCCAAAACACAAGGTTGGGAGATCCGGCGGGTGCTGCTGCTGCTGGCCGGCATCTGGGGGTTCGACATCCTGCTGACCGTCCTGCTGGCCCCACCCCTGCTGCATCCTCCTGTGGAAGCCTTAGGAGAATTGTGCCTGTTGATGGGCATCTCCGGCAGCGTCAGCCTGCTGGCTTCCTATCTGATTTTTCGCCTCGGCCTCATCCGCTGGTTTCGCAGCCTGCGCTACGGCCTGCTGCTGCTGTCGATTCTGGTCATCGGCGTGGTGTTTTTTAACGTGCGTTTTCTGGCCGAAGCGATGTTCTTCGAGCAGCATGACCTCAACCTGGCGTCCATCGTGCTGGTTTTCGCCGCCTGGACCGCGCTGGGCTGTGGTTATTTTATTTCATCGGCCTTCATCCAGCCGATCATGAACGTATCCAACGGTGCGCGCCAGTTGGCCGCCGGGGACCTCGGCACGCGGGTGTCGGTCGTGGGCAACGATGAAGTGGCCGCCTTATCCAAGACGTTTAACCAGATGGCGCAGGATTTGCAGGAAGCCGCCGAGCAAAAAGAACGTCTGGAGCAGAGCCGCCGGGACCTGATCGCCTGGGCCAGCCATGACCTGCGCACGCCGCTGGCGTCGCTGCAATTGGTGGTCGATGCGCTGGTCGATGGCCTGGCGGATGATGACGACACGCGCCAGCGCTATCTGCACACCGCGCAAACCGAAATTGCCAATCTCAAGGAACTGATCAACGACCTGTTCGAATTGTCCCAGCTCGAAAGCGGCCATATCGACCTGAATTTGCAGCGGGCCTCGCTCAGCGACCTGCTGTCGGATACGCTCAGCGCGATGCGGGCGATGGCCGAGCGGCGCGGTGTGCGCCTCGATGGGCATGTCAGCCGCGATATTGACCCGGTGCAGATCGACCCGGAAAAAATCCAGCGTGTGCTGTATAACCTGCTGTCGAACGCCATCCGCCACACACCTGCTGGGGGCGAAGTGCTGCTGGAAGCGGAAGTGGCCGGCAGCGGCGTGCGCGTCACGGTCAGGGACAGCGGTGAGGGCATCGCCAGCGAGGACCTGCCGCACATCTTCGAGCGCTTCTACCGGGGCGAGCGGGCGCGCACCCGCGATAAGGACGGCGAACGCGGGGCCGGGCTGGGGCTGGCGATCGCACGCGGGCTGATCGAGGCCCATCGGGGCACTATCGAAGTGGACAGCCAGCCGGGGCATGGAGCGCGCTTTGTCTTCACCCTGCCGCGCGGGGCCGTCGCGTAGCCTCTGCTAGCGTTCGTAGCTGTTGTCGTTGAAAATGCCGGTCGGGTGGCAGCCACGATTGGCGGCCTGCGCCTGCTGTTCGAGCTGGCGAAAGTCGGTGAAACGACCGGTATCGGGCGGGTACGACACGACTTCGGCATAGCCTTCCTCGACCAGCCGGGCATTGACGAACACACCGCCCACATAGATGTAACGCAGCAGACGCCCATAGCGGTCTGTCTCGCTGGTATCTTTCACCAGGATCACCTGTTTGCCTTCCACCAGCGCGGCATTGGCCCGCGTCGCCTCGGCATAACAGGGTTCATCGCGTTCCGGGGTGTTCATGCCGATGTAGCGCACGCGCTCCGTTTCGTTGTTGCGCTGCACGTCGATCGTGTCGCCGTCGATCACACGCAAGACCGTCACCTGCTCGCCGGTCGCCGGTGCGGACCCACCTGACGAGCCGTTCGGCGCAGGTTCGAAACCGTAAGTGAAAGAGCAGGCAGCACACAGCAGCAAAATCGGTATAATCATGCGTCTCATAGGGTGTTCTCCTCGCACAGCATCCATCATGCCTGAACAGGGGGCGCTGTGCAATGGAGCGTTCCACACAGGAGACAATTCATCATGGAATTTCCGGTTGCGCCGAAACTGCCGGACGACGTGCTGGCGAAACAGACGGCATTACCCCGCAGGCCCGCGCCGGTGACGCTGACCGGCAGGCGGGTGCGCCTGGTTCCGCTGGATTTAGACCGTGATGTGGAACCGTTGTTCCGCATCACGAACGGCAGCCCCATCACGCTGGGCGATCGCACGGTCGAAGCCTATGATGCCGACGAACGAGTCTGGCGTTACATGCCCGCCGGTCCGTTCGCGACGGCTGATGAACTGGCGGCTTATCTGCGCGGGCAGCTCGATGCGCCGGACGCCCTGCCGATGTGTGTGTATGAGGTGACTACCGATCAGCCGATTGGCGCGGCCACTTTTATGAGCAACTGGCCCCAACACCTCAAGATCGAACTGGGCAATATCTGGTACAGCCCCCTCGCTCAGCGAACTGGCGCAAACGCCGAAACGACCTTGCTGATGCTCGATCACGCCTTCGCGCTCGGATACCGGCGCGTCGAATGGAAATGTGACGCTCTGAACGAGCGGTCCCGCCGCTCGGCGCTGCGCATGGGCTTCCAGTTTGAAGGCATTCAGGAGTGCCACTACATCGTCAAGGGCCGCAGCCGCGACACCGCCTGGTTCCGGCTGCTGGATCGCGAATGGCCGGAGGCGCGGCTCCGCCTTCAGGCGCTCTTACCGGATTAACCCCCGCCGCTCCATCAGATGACGGCGTGTGGCCGCCCGCTCCTCCTTACCTTCAGGCCAGAAGGGTATTCTGCATTTGCGCACAATTGATGTCCATCCTACAATAATGAAAGCCTCAACTGACCTGACATGGTGGACACATGAAACCCTATCGGCGCTGGCTTCTGTTCACATGGCTTCTCCTCATTTCGGCATGCCAACCGGCGGCCCCCTCTGCCGTCGAACAGACACCCGTGATCGTTCAGCTTGGGTC
>JAIOHO010000748.1 GCA_019912905.1 Anaerolineae bacterium | reverse complement strand
GTTATTTGCCCAGCGCTGCTACGCACCCGGCAGCGCCAAAGTCACGTTGGGAACCGGCTCATCGGTGCTGCTGAATATGGGCGGCACACTGCGCCCACAGGCCCCCGGCAGCGTGGCGACCCTCGGCTGGGTGTACCAGGGGCGGCCAACCTACGCCTGTGAGGGCCTCATCAATTATAGCGGCGCGACGATTGCCTGGATGCGCGATCAGCTTCAATTGATTAAAACCTCCCAGGAAACCGAGGCCCTGGCTCAAGCGGTCCCCGATAACGGCGGCGTCTATCTCGTTCCAGCCTTCGTGGGCCTCAGCGCCCCGTACTGGCGGGCCGATGTCCAGGGCGCGATTGTCGGCCTCACCCCCTCCAGCACGAAAAACCATGTGGTTCGCGCGGCGTTGGAGTCGATTGCCTATCAGATTAAAGACGTGCTCGACGAAATGGCGCGGAATACCGGGATGCCGCTGGCGCTGGTTCATGCCGATGGCGGCGCGGTGCGAAACAGCTTTCTGGTCCAGTTCATCGCCGATATGATCCGCATCCCGGTGCGCGCGTCCAGCCTGCCGGAGCTTTCGGCGTTAGGGGCCGTCTTTTCCGGCACATTGGGCATGGGCCTCTACGCATCACTCGAATCGCTGGAGGCGCTGCCGCTGACGTTTACCGATTACGAACCACAAATGGAGGCTGCCCAGGCGGAGCGCTGTTATGCAGGCTGGCAGACCGCCGTGCAGCGTGTTCTCTAAATCCAGTCAAAGAAGTGCGGAGCGCTGAGGAAAAACAAGGGACAGAATCGGGTTGTTGTAACGCATTGGCCCGCACGCAAACCTCAGCACTTTCAGCGCAGAACTGAGTGATAGACCCTTAGGCAAAACACCTGGAAGGAACCCATGATGAACCATACACAAATGACCCTGGGCGTGATCGTCGGCAATCGGGACTTTTTCCCGGACCAGTTAATTTCTGAAGGACGCAGCGACATCCTGGAGGTGTTTGCGGAGCTGGGCATCCGCGCCATCCTCGTGGATGAAGACACCACCAAACTGGGCGCGGTCGAAACCTGGGAACATGCCAAAAAATGTGCGGCCCTCTTCAAACAGCATCAGGACGAGATCGACGGCATCCTGGTGTGCCTGCCGAACTTTGGCGATGAAAAAGGCGTCGCGGAGACCATCCACCTATCGGGTTTGCAGGTCCCTATTCTGGTGCAGGCGTATCCCGATGATCTCAGTCAACTGATTCCGTCGCGGCGGCGCGATGCCTTCTGCGGCAAGATTTCGGTCTGCAATAACCTGTATCAGTACGGCTACCCCTTCACGGTGACCGAGCAGCATACGGTTTATCCCAAGAGCGACTCGTTCAAGGCGGACCTGAGGAAATTTCTGGGCGTTTGCCGGGTGGTCAAAGGGCTGAAGCGGGCGCGACTGGGGGCGGTGGGGGCACGTCCGAATGCCTTCAATACGACGCGTTACAGCGAGAAACTCTTGCAGAGTTTCGGCATCAGCGTGCAGACCATCGACCTGTCGGACGTCTTTGGCCCGGCGCGCAGGCTGGCGGATGACGACATGCGAGTGAAAGAGCGCCTGGAGCGCATCACCGCCTATGTCAACACCCAGGGTGTCCCCTCCCCCTCGATCCTGAAAATGGCGAAGATCGGGATTGTACTCGATGAGTGGATGCAGTCGCTCGACCTCACGGCCTCGGCGATCCAATGCTGGGACTCTTTGCAGCACAACTACGGGGTGAATGTCTGCACCCTGATGAGCATGATGAGTGAGCAGCTCATGCCCAGCGCCTGTGAGGTGGACGTGACCGGTGTGGTTTCGATGTACGCGCTGCAACTGGCATCGGGCACACCCAGCGCATTGGTCGATTGGAACAACAATTATGCCGACAACCCGGATAAGTGCGTGCTGTTCCACTGCGGCAACTGGGCCAAGAGCTTTTTTGGCGATGAGTTCAAGATGGAATACGCGCCGATTCTTGGTTCCACGCTCGGCGATGAGAATACCTACGGCGTGGTCTCAGGCCGCACCCCGGCTGGCCCCTTCAGCTATGCCCGTGTGACCACCGATGACCGGCACGGCGTCATCAAAGCCTATGTGGGCGACGGCATGTTTGTCGATGATCCGCTGGACACCTTCGGCAGCCGCGCGGTCGTCGAGGTACCCGGCTTGCAGGGGCTGCTGCGCTATATCTGCAAGCATGGCTTCGAGCATCATGCGGCCATGAATGCCTCGCACGCGGCTGCGGCCCTGAGCGAAGCCTTTGAAACCTATTTCGAATGGGAAGTCTATCATCATGTTGGCTGACAAGTGTGTTTGGCCCAGGTCAGTTGTTGGTGCAAGAACCCGGAGGAACAGGTCTTGAAATCCTGGCAGTGCCTGCCCGCTGTGGAGGTCTTTCAGGCACTGGCGCACCTTCGTTCCTCGCCCGGAATGAAAGACATTTCAGTGGTCGTCGTCTGTGCGCACGAGTCGTTTGCCGTCTTCATCGTGTCAAACGACTCGCTGACCGTTACCCCATTCCAGGGGATTAGTCCGCTGGAACTTGTGCACTGCTTCAGGGACTGCTGAACTAAAAGCGGGGCATGAAACAATGATGGGCCGGGTGAGCAGATTGCCGGGAAACAGCGTCGATACTGCACCTTCCCAGCCTTTATCGCTCGCAGTTACTGCCTTGTGGGATACGAGTCATAGGGTGATGCACGGGGGCGGGGAGTCACGGGCATATACGGACTCTATAATTTATGCGAAGTATTTGTTGGGAGGTATACTACAACCATCTCAGACCGCCAGCGAATCCGATATGACCCATCCATGTAAACCTTATGTCTCATTCACCCGCAGCCGATCCGGTCCCAACCCTCGCCGAAGTTGACCTGATTGCGGCCCTGCCTGACCCGGTAGTGCGCAATCTGCGGATTACCCAGTGCTACCACGAACTGGCGGTCAGCATCGTGCGACGCACGGGCAGCGGTGCCAACTGGTGTACCTTTGCGACCTGGGCCTCCAAGCAGGCCGGACAGACCATTCGTAAAGAGGACCTGGCGCGGACCCTCGAAAGACTCCTGTTGTCTGCGCCCACCGCCCAGCAGGTCGTGCCTGAACTCACCGCATCAGCCCAGGCGCTCGGCTCCCCGCGCAGTCAGGCCGAGATTCAGGAGACCGTGGCCCAGGTGCTCAATCCTCTGGCGGCGATGGACCGGGCCAGTGATGCGGTGGGGCGCGGCAATCAAAAGGTGTACGCCGAGATTGGCCGTGAGTTCGCCCGCTTCGCAGCCACCTGCCTGCATGACCCGGCATTCGATCCCGACCGGATCGCCGGTTTCTGCGACTCCCTGCGGCCTGGTGATCCTCCTGATGGGCAGCAGTATCTGCGTCAGGCCTTTACCCGTTACTACCAGGCCTTATTTGAAACGGATGCCAGGACCCGCGCCGAGCTGATGCTGCTGGCGAATATCGAGATCGGGTTTCACGAGCAGACACGATTGCAGCCCGAAATCACCGAAGCGATGGATGCTGCCTGGATCGAACCGCGCCAGTTCCGACGGCGGCTCATCAATGCTCTGTTTCCGTATCGTGGCTGGCTGGTGCGGGTGCGGTTGTTTCTGCTGCGGCTGTTCGACCAACCCAATCCGTTTGATGCCGCACTCGACAGGCTGCTGGCGGAAGCCCGCCGACAGGCCCATCTGCTCATCACCGAATATCTGATGACCCTCAACCTCCCTGGGGACGTGTGTTTGCGATTAGGTCAGGACATACCCGCCGAGTTTCCCGATCTGCTCCGGCAGATCACCCTGTCC
>JAIOHO010000747.1 GCA_019912905.1 Anaerolineae bacterium | reverse complement strand
GTCTTCATCGGCGTAGTCATTCACCTGGGCTTTTTTGCCATCCTGCCGGTCACGCCGCTGCATCTGGTCGAATCGCTGGGTGCCGCCGAAGGATTCATGGCCCTGTTCGGTGTCGCGGAAATCAGCGCGGCAGCCCTGATTTCCCTGTTCACAGATCGCATCGCCGCCCGCATCGGCAACCGCAAGATGATCGGCATTGCCATGATCGGCACCGCAGCGGCTGCGTTAATTATGGCCCTGGCGCAGCAGTTGCCCATCACCCTGGTCGCCGCCGCCATTTCTGGCGCTTCATGGACAGCGGCGACGGTCGGGTTGTTCGGGGTGCTCATCGAAAGCACCCATGACGTCGCCCCGGCAGATATGACCCGTTACAGCACGATCTACAACCAGTTCATTTTCATGGCCGCCTTTATCGGCCCGATGATTGGCAGCAACCTCGCCAATTCCGGCCTCAATCTGGTCCCGGTCATGCTGATGGGCGTGGTGATGCGCATGCTGGCTGGCGGCACCGTCCTTTCCATCGATCATCTGTGGACCTGGCTGCTGCGTCCTTCGCAGCGCATCCGCCGCGCTTACCGCCGGATGTAAAGAATAATCGGGGGCCGGGCGAACATCCCGGTCCTTTTTTGTGCAAACTTGCAGATGCGCCCAACCATGCCCATAATCTAAGAACCCTGCACACCACAATCCTGGCAAGCTCTTATGACTGAGATCACTGTTTCGAGCAAGACCGCGAACCAATCGATCGAGCCTCAACCCCCTCATTCCAGCAATTTCATCCGCTTCCTTACCTACGTCAAACCGTATAAGTGGATGATTGTCAAAGCCAGCGTCGGCGGTATCGTAAAATTCAGCGTGCCGCTCATCGTGCCCACGGTGACGCGTTACCTGCTCGACGAGGTTTACCTCAATAATGCGCTGACAACCGACGAGAAACTGCATGCCCTGCTGCTGTCGGTCGGCGGGTTAATGCTGACGTTTGTGGTCCTGTGGGTGCCCTTTACCTATATGCGCCATTATTACGCCGGCAAAGCCAGTCAGATGGCGATATTTGACCTGCGCCATGACCTGTATTACAAGATCCTGCGCATGTCCACGTCGTTTTTTGACCGCAACAAATCGGGCAGCATCGTCTCGCGCATCATCAGCGACATCGAACTGGCCCAGAATTTAATCGGCAGTGCGCTGACCGATGTCTGGATGGACTTCGTTTCGCTGGTCCTGATCCTCTATTTTTTGCTCACCATTGACGTCGGCATCACACTAGCCGCGCTGCTTACTTTCCCGTTCTACCTGTATTACTTCCGCAAGTCGCAGACTGAGATCAAATCGTCCAGCCTGCGCGTTCAGGAAGAAATCGCAGCCATGGCGGGCAGCGTGCAGGAACGCATCGTCGGCAACCGGGTCGTTCACTCCTTTACCCGCGAAAAATTCGAGGAAGAATCGTTCAATCGTGAATCGCAGCGGCTGCTCAACACGTCGATGCGCCGCGTCTACCTGCAAAGCGTGAATATCACCATTACCGGGGTCATCACCAGCCTTGCGCCCCTGATTGTGACGCTCTACGGCGGCTATCAGGTCATCACCGGGCACCTGACCGTCGGCGAACTGGTCGCAGTCGGCATGTACCTGACGCCGCTGTACACGCCGATGCAGCGCTTTGCTCAGCTTAATCTGGTGGTCGCCAATTCGATGGCGGCAGTGGACCGGGTCTTTGAAGTACTGGACGAAAGCCCGGAAATCCGCGATAAAGCATCGGCCTCTAATCTACAAAAAGTCGAGGGCTGTGTCGAATTTCACAACGTCAGCTTTGCCTACCCGCAGACCGAGACGGATGATGAAGCCAATCGGGGGCCGGTGCTCAACAACGTTTCGTTCTGTGTCGAGCCGGGCGAGAAAATTGCGCTGGTCGGCCCCAGCGGTTCCGGAAAGAGCACCATCGCCAGCCTGATCCCGCGTTTTTACGATGTCGATTCCGGCAGCATCACCGTCGATGGCATCGATATTCGCGATGTGACGGTGCGCTCCCTGCGGCGGCAGGTCGGCATGGTGCTTCAGACGCCTATCCTGTTTAGCGGCTCGATCTACGATAACATCCTCTACGGGCGGCCCGATGCGGCTGAAAGCGAGCTGGTCGATGCCTGTAAAGCGGCTAATGTTTATGACTTCATCCGGGCGCTGCCCAAAGGCTTCGGCACGGAAGTGGGCGAAAGCGGCGGTTATCTGTCCGGCGGCCAGCGCCAGCGCCTGACCATCGCACGGGCGTTCCTCAAAAATCCAAAAGTCCTGATTCTCGATGAAGCGACCTCGGCGCTCGATACCGAATCCGAAAAGCTGATCCAGGTCGCGCTGGAAAAATTAATGGAGGGCCGGACCACGTTCATTATTGCCCACCGCCTCTCGACGATCGAGAAAGCCGACCGCATCTTTGTGCTGCGCGATGGCCGCATCGTCGAAACCGGCACGCATACCCAGCTTCTGGCAAATGGCGGCATCTACTACCGCCTGTACAACCATGATTGATCTGGATGCCATTCGCGCTGCGCGCCAGCGCATCCAACCGCACATCCGCCAGACACCGCTGGTCCAGGCGGCCCCGGTGCGGCAGGCGTTTCCCGGCGCACCC
Organism: Anaerolineae bacterium; assembly: GCA_019912905.1. Lineage (GTDB taxonomy): Bacteria > Chloroflexota > Anaerolineae > Aggregatilineales > Phototrophicaceae. The sequence continues at coordinate 4,878 of JAIOHO010000747.1, read as the reverse complement.
GACCTGTATCTGAAGCTGGAGAACATGCAGATCATCGGCTCGTTCAAGGCGCGCGGCGCGGTCAACAAACTGCTGAGCCTGCCCGCCGAACAGGTCGCACGCGGGATTATTACGGCGTCGGGTGGCAATCACGGGTTAGGGGTGGCCTATGCCGGGTGGCTGGCGAATGCTCCGGCCAGGATTTATCTGCCGCACAGCACACCGGAATCCAAAGCGCAGAAGCTGATCAATTGGGGCGCGCAAGTCACCTATGAAGGCGACGTCTGGGACGATGCCAATTACGCGGCGCTGGCCCACGCCGAACGGGACGGTCTGACTTATTTTCACCCGTTTGCCGATCCCGCCGTCATCGTCGGGCAGGGGACGGTCGGCCTCGAAGTCCTCGACGCGCTGCCCCAAATCGAGTCGATCGTGATTGCCATCGGCGGCGGCGGACTCATCAGCGGCATCAGCAGCGCCATCAAAGCGCTCAAGCCGGAGGTGCGTATCATCGGCGTCGAAGCCACTGGCGCGCCCACCCTTTACGAAAGCCTGAAGGCCGGGCATCTGATCGAACTGGCCGAGATCAGGACCGTCGCCGGGACGCTGGCCCCGCGACGCAGCGAACAGATTAACCTCGACATCATTCAGCGCTATGTGGATGAAATCATCCTGGTCAGCGACGATGACATGCGCGCCGCAGCCCGCTGGCTGTGGTTTGAGATGGGCATCGCGGCGGAACTGAGCGGTGCGGCAGCTCTGGCGGCAGTCCTCACTGGGCAGGTGCAGTCCAATGGAGCGATGTGCGTGCTGGTGTGCGGCGCGGGGACTGACGGACTCGCATGAAGCTGGATATGGGCCGTGTGCTGCCCATCTTCGCCCTGGTTTTCGTGGACGTGCTTGGCCTCACGATCATCCTGCCGCTGCTGCACCTGTACGCGGCCACCTATGGCGCTTCCCCGGTCGAAATCGGGATGGTGGCCGCTGCCTTCCCACTGGCCCAGTTGATCGGCGTGCCGGTCATGGGCGCGCTGTCGGACCGTTATGGCCGCAAGCCGCTGCTGCTCATCAGCCAGATTTCGACCTGCCTGGGATTCATCCTGCTCGGCGTAGCAAATTCGCTGTGGCTGATCGTGCTGTCACGCCTGATCGACGGCTTATTCGGCGCAAACATTGCCACCGCTCAGGCCGCACTGAGCGACGTCACTTCGGAAGAAAATCGCGCGCAGGGCCTGGGCCTGACCGGTGCGGCTTTTGGTCTGGGCTTCATCTTCGGCCCGGTCATTTCGATTTTCGCGCTGGAATTTTCCGACAATAATCTGGCATCGCCCGCCTTCATCGCCGCCGCCTATTCGTTCATCTCGATTTTGCTGACCCTGTTTGTCTTCAAAGAAACCCTGCCCGCCAACCAGCGTCAGGCACAGGCCCGGACTCATGCGATCAGCCCGCGCGTCATCCTGGGGATGCTGCGCCGCCCGCAGATCAATATCCTGCTGCTGCTCATGTTCGCCCAGCAGTTTATCTTCTACGGATTTGAAAGCCTGCTCGGTCTGTTCATCCTCAGCCGACTCGGTCTGCTCGGCCAGGGCAGCGCCGTCATTTTTGTCATCGTTGGGGTCATCCTGGTCACGGTCCAGGCGCGTTATATCGGCCCCTGGAGCCGCAAATACGGCGAACCCCGGCTGGTCAGTGCGGCGCTGGCCCTGCTGTCTGCCGGTCTCATCCTGATGGCCCTGACACCGGAACAGCCGCATCCATTTTATGTACGCCAGATTGCCGCACACCGCCTGCTCGAGCAGGACACAGCTTCCAGCACCGAAGCGATCATCGGCGCGATCAGCGTGCCGCTGCCCGATGATGCCCATCGCGGACTCGGCGGCGTGCTGTGGGCACTGGTCGCCATCGTGCCCATCTCGATAGGCGCGGGATTAATCCGCCCCGGTCTGAACAGTCTGATGACCAAGCGAGTCAGCACCCGCGAGTATGGCCGCATCCTGGGCGCGAGTTCGGCCCTGGTGAGTGCCGCCAACGCTGCCGCACCGCTGGTCGGCGGCCTGCTGTTTCAGCGTTATGGTTCGACACTGCCATTCCTGGCGGGCGGTCTGCTGATGAGCCTGGTGCTGATCGTCAGTCTGCTCACCCTCCACCCGGCCCAGCAGCCTCTGCCCTCAGAATAACCCGACGACATTGCCCTCTTCGTCGATGTCCACCTGTTCCGCTGCCGGATGCTCCGACAGACCGGGCATGGTGCGCATGTCGCCGCAGATCGGGTAGATGAAGCCTGCGCCGACACTGGCCCGCACCTCGCGCACCGGGAAAGTAAAACCGCTGGGCGCACCTTTCAGCGAGGCATCATGACTCAGGCTGAGATGCGTTTTCGCCATGCAGATGGGCAGATTGCCAAAACCATTGGCTTCATAATCGCGGATCTGTTTCTCGGCCAGCGGTTCGTAGCTGACCTCCGCCGCGCCGTAAATCTTCTTGGCAATCGTCTCAATCTTGGCTTTGATCGGCTGGTCCAGATCATACAGAAAGCGGAATTCGCTGGGAGTCTCGGCAGCGCTGACCACCATCTCCGCCAGTTCGACCGCTCCAGCCCCGCCCTGGGCATGATGGCGCGCCTCAGCCGCTCCCAGCGCGCCGGCCTCGACCGCCAGCCGCTTGATCGCTGCGATTTCTTCGGGATGATCGGATTCAAACACGTTGATCGCCACGACCGGCGTCACCCCATGCTGGCTCAGGTTCTCGATCTGCTTGATCATATTGGCCGCACCGAGTTCGACATCGCCGACATTGCGTTCCAGCATTTCCGGCGGCAGGTCCCTGCCCGCAACGACACGATATTTCCCGCTGTGCGACTTGAGCGCCCGCACCGTCACGACCAGCACGGCAGCATCCGGCTTGAGACCGCTGGTGCGGCACTTGATGTTGAAAAATTTTTCTGCGCCGATGTCGGCCCCAAAACCCGATTCGGTGATCAGGTAGTCGCCGCATTTGATGCCGATCTGGTCTGCCAGGATGCTGCTGTTGCCCGGCGCAATATTGGCGAAAGGTCCGGCATGAACCAGGGCCGGGGTGTTTTCCAGGGTTTGCAGCAGATTAGGCCGCAGCGCATCCTTCATGAGGACGGTCATTGCACCGGCTGCACCAATCTGCTCGGCGGTCACCGGCTGCTTGTCATTGGTCATGCCGATGACGATGCGCCCAAAGCGTTCGCGCATATCTTCCAGTGAGGTGGTCAGGGCCAGAATCGCCATCACTTCGCTGGCAACCGCGATGTCGAACCCGGTCTGGCGCGGCACGCCATCCAGCTTTTCGCCCAGGCCGACCAGGATATTACGCAGCGCCCGGTCGTTCATATCCACCACCCGCTTCCAGGTGATGCTGTAGGGGTCGATATTGAGCGGGTTGCCGCGCATCAGCCGATTGTCGATCATCGCCGCCAGCAGGTTATTAGCTGCGCTGACGGCATGAATGTCGCCCGTCAGGTGGAGGTTAAACAACTCCATCGGCACCACCTGGGCATAACCGCCGCCTGCCGCGCCGCCCTTGATGCCGAAGGTTGGCCCCAGTGAAGGCTGCCGCAGGGCAATCACCGCGCGCTTGCCGATGTGTTTCATGGCCTGCCCGAGGCCGACCGTCGTCGTCGATTTGCCTTCACCTAATGGCGTCGGGGTAATGGCCGTGACGTCAATGTAGCGCGCGTTCGGGCGATTCTTAAGTTTTTCCAGCACGTCCAGCCGAAGCTTCGCCACGTAAGGCGAGCCGTACAGGTCCAGATCGCCAGGTTCCAGTTCCATCTGTTCGGCAATCTCATGGACTGGTTTCAGGTTGGCCTGCTGCGCAATAGCCAGATCAGAAAGCATCATCTTGCCTTTCTCAGGATTATTTCTGCAACGTTTTCTCCAGTGTAACAGGGAACCCCCTCCCCTGCCCGATCAAAGATCATGCTCTGGAGATGGCATGAGTCCAATTTCACAAAGTCTTAAGCCTGTGGTCCTAGACCGTGTTTGGACCGGGTGTAAAATCAAGGTATAGAATAAATTCCATCCCCCCAAAAGGATGGGGTGAGGTTTGATCAGACCCGTGCAAACTGCCGGGTTATATTTTTGCCCGCTGAAGCCGACAAAGTTGTGATGACCCATACGACTCCCGCGCCAAAAATCCAACGCAAGAACTTCTATCATCTGGTTCAGAATACACTCTGGATGGGGCTGGCATCGTCGGCTACCACCCGGTTTGCTTCGGTCTATGCGATCCGCCTCGGCGCAACCCCGCTGGAATTGGGGCTGCTGGCGTCGCTGCCCGCCATTTTTACCATGTTCGCCGCGACGATCGCCGGGTGGTGGATGAAACATTATCCCACCTCCGCCCAGGCGATGCGCTGGCCCGCGCTCGGCCTGCGGCTCAGCTTCCCGCTGCTGTTTCTCACCCCCTTTCTGCCGGTCGATTGGCAGTCTGGCTGGGTGATTCTGGCGATGATCGTACCTGCGGTCCCCTCCGGCGTTCAAGGGGTCATCTTCCTGGTTATGATCCGCCAGGCTGTCAATGAAAAATTCCTGACGCCGCTGATCAGCAAACGCAATATGGCGATGAACATCGCCATTGCATCGAGCACCCTGGTCTTTGGCTTCTGGCTGGAAAAAGTCGCTTTTCCGGTCAACTATCAGATGATGTACGTGATCGCGTTCGGGCTGGGCATGGTGGGCTGGTGGCATCTCATCCACGTGCAAACCCTGCCGTCGGTTTCGGTCATGGTGACTGCCGCGAAAGCCAGCGGTGAGCGCATCTGGCAGTCGGTCGGTTTTCGCACGGTTGCCCTCATCGCCGTCGTCATTCACATCGGCTGGTTCGCCATTATTCCGGTCGTACCGCTCTGGCTGGTGCGCGAGTTCGGCG
>JAIOHO010000746.1 GCA_019912905.1 Anaerolineae bacterium | reverse complement strand
GCCCCAAAGTAATGGCTGGCAAGCTGGACCGCATTCGTACCAACCGCCCCGGAAGCGCCATAGATCAGCACCTTCTGCCCGGGCTGGATTTTTCCTTTTCTCAGACACCGTAACGCGGTCATCCCGCCACCGGGAACGGCGGCAGCTTCCTCATCGGTAAGATTGACCGGTTTGATTGCCAGCATCCCGTCCTCAGGCAGGCATTTGTACTCCGCGTACCCCCCGAAATTCACATTGAAGGTCGATGCAAAAATCGGATCCCCTGGCTTAAAGCGGGTCACCTTCTGGCCGACCGCTTCAATTTCCCCGGCCAGCTCCATGCCGAGGATGGTTCTTTTGGGTCTTCTGATCCCCAGATAGAGCCGCGCAAAGAGTCGCTGCCAGCGCGGGCCAGGAATTCTGAGACTGCGCATAATCGTGTCCCCGATAGTCACAGTAGTTGTATGGACTTTGACCAGGACTTCGTGATCCTCTGGGGAAGGTTTCTTCACCTCGTTGAGTTGAAGAACCTCCGGGGGTCCATATTTTTCGTATACGATTGCCTTCATGATTTTCTCCTGGTGTGCTTTGATCGGCTCATTTGGGATGGTAAGAAAACACATCCTCCAACGGTGAGCCGAAGATGTGCGCGATGCGAAATGCCAACTCCAGCGAGGGCGAATATTTGGCATTTTCGATGGCGACGATCGTTTGTCGTGTCACCCCCACTTTGTCAGCCAACTGCTGTTGAGTCATTTCGTCATGCTCAAAACGCAACTTCCGAATGTTATTGCTGATCAGAGACTTGCCCAACTCAGACTCCTCTCCGATAAAAATAAAATTGGGAAATATCGCTCACCATCTCCGACACCACCCCTGAGCAGATGAGGATGATGAACATCGCCGACGGCGGCAGTTCAACCACCAGCGATCCCATCGCCAGAAGAAAGCCAGCCGTAAACACATACAGCGAAATCGTCGTGGATTTCATCTCAATCAGCTTGTCGCGTTCATCGGTGATGGGAGGTTCTTCTTCCCGCGTAGCAATGGTATTGATGATACTGAAGACGATGTAGATCAGGACTTTGGCGACGATGGTTACAGGGATCAAGATCAGGAAGAAAGCGCCCCAGAAGTGGAAGACCTCTGCCGAATAAGCACTGGCCTCCGGGAAACGTTGAATCATGTAGGCGGAATAAAGCGTCGTGATCAGAACGGTGCTGATCAAGTTCACAATGCTTCGTCTTTCCTGATAGGACATGTTTTCCTCACGATGTCTGCTATAGTTTACTCTATGTCAAATTTACTTTACATAAAGTATCATTTTTTATCCCTTATGTCAAGTATTTTTTACATATCACAAGTGAATCTGAAATTTGCCCTGAAACGGATGCAGCGGTCGCAAAGGGGAAATCTGATTTTGATTCAGGGCAGGCCGGGGCAGCGCGAGGCCACCTGGCGAACCTGGGCCGGGCTTATCCCTGTTCAGACGTGTTCAGCACGGGCATCAGCCACATAAACTGATACGGCTGCAAGCGAAGCTCGAAGGCATCCGGCAGCGGGTCGCCGGTCACCAGATCGACCGCGCCTTTGGGGATCGACCAGTAGACATTAAGCACGTTGCGGCTGACGACCTGTTCCGCTTCGGAGAAATTCGCCAGGACAAGCAGATGGTGATTGTGGATGTACCCCAGCACGTGCGGGTTGTGGGTGTCGAAAAACAGCGTCCGGTTACCGGCAAATACCGGGCTTGATTTCCGAATCTGGATCAAGCGCTGCAAAGTCTGGAAAATGCGGCCTTCAGCGGTGGCCGGGTCATGGCGGTGTTCGGCGCGCGGCCAGTCAAAGGCCGGACGATGCGCCCAGCGGCTGTCATCGGCTTTGGCCGGGTCGGCTTTGTAACCATGATCGTTGAGGGTGGCGATCTCATCGCCCAGGTACAGCAGCGGAATCCCGCCCGCACTGAGGATGATGCTGTGAATCAGGAGGATGCGGCGCAGGGCGTGGTCGATGGCGGTCTCGTCCCCCAGCTCGATGCCCTGTTCCAGCCCGGCCAGCGACGCGCAGGTGCCGGAGATGCGCATATCCATCGTGATCGGGTTGTAGTTGAACGGCAGGCCGGACGCGAAACTGCCGGGAAACTGGCCGTTGTAAAAACGATTTAAAAACTGGCGGTGATCGAAGCCATGAATGCCCATCTCGGCGGCATCTTCATCCGCAAAGCTCCAGCCAATGTCGTCATGCACGCGCACGTAATTGACCCAGGCGCAGTCCGGCGCAATCTCGAAACGTTTGCTCATCGAGTGGCGCAGCAGCCTGACCTCGCGGGTCGCCAGCGATTCCCACAGCAGAGCCATCAGCGTCGGGTTGTAGGAGATCGGCGCTTCCTCGGGGGCGATGTAGGACGCCACCTCCGCCGGGTGGACGATGGCCTCGGACTTGAACAACATGGCCGGGGCGGCGATCTGCACCAGCGCGTTGAACGCGCGGATCAGGGTGTGCACCTGGGGCAGCCCTTCGCAGGGGGTGCCCATCTGCTTCCAGATGAAGGCCACCGCGTCCAGCCGCAGGACCTCCACCCCCAGGTTAGCAATGAACAGCATTTCGCCCAGCATGGCGCGGAAGACCGCCGGGTTGGCGTAGTTCAGGTCCCACTGGAAATGGTGGAAGGTGGTCCATACCCAGCGATCGATCTCCGGGCGGTAGGTGAACGAGCCGGGCGCCTGCTCGGGGAAGATCTCGCGCAGGGTGCGCTCGTACCGGTCGGGCAGCGTCCGGTCCGGGAAGGTGAAATAGTAGCCCTGGTAGGTTTCGTCGCCGTCCAGCGCGCGGCGCGCCCACTCGTGCTCGTCCGAGGTGTGGTTGAACACGAA
>JAIOHO010000745.1 GCA_019912905.1 Anaerolineae bacterium | reverse complement strand
TGAAGTCTTCGTTGTAGACCGGCCCGGCGTCGGCGGCATCATTGATGCGCTCACCGGTTTCCATATCGCGCAGCCACAGGGTTTCCATCATCAGCGCGTGGCGGTGCGGCGTATCGCCGCTGGCCCATAGGTTGTAGTTGCCGATGCCGCCGCTGAAGCGGTAGATCTGGTCGGCGACGAACAGTTCCTCACGAGGAACGTCCACCGGCAGGCCAGACGGCTGCGCCGACACGACCGCGACTGGTGCCAGGACCAGCAGCAGCAAGAATAAGAAGACAAACTTCCTAGCCATATAATTGTTCTCCCTCAAACTAATTCTTCTCTCCAAGAGCGCGACACTCGCCCTCCTGTTCGCAAGGTTAGGTACTGCATAGACCACTAGCCCGCATGTCCTTCCTCCGTGACCTGCCACAGCGGTGCGCTGGATTGGCGGATCATCAGGCGGGGTGGAAGAATCACCGGCTCGGGCTGGCGGCCTTCCAGCAAATCCTGGAGCATATTCATCGCGATCGACCCCCAGGAGGCCAACTGCTGGTTGATGGTCGTCAGCGGCGGGTCCAATTCGAGCGCCTGGGGTAAATCGTCGTAACCAATCACGCTCACCTGATCCGGGATCTGATAGCGCATCATGCGCAGCTGCCGGATTGCGCCCATTGCCATCCGGTCATTCAGCGCGCTGAGCGCGGTCAGCTCAGGATGCTCCGTCAGCAGGATCTGGGCTGCTGCTGCGCCGCTGTCTGCCGAGAAGTTGCCATCGGCACGGGGCAGCATGGCGAAGTTGATGCCATGATCCTCCGCCGTGAAGCGCATCCCGTGCAAACGCTGATCCGCAGCGGGACTCACACCATCGGGCAGGCCGATGATGCCGATCTGCCGGTGGCCCAGGTCGATCAGGTGCTGCATAACCAGGCTGCCGCCCAGGAAATTATCGCTGCGCAGATAATAGGGATACAGGTGATAGCCGAGCATCACCGTGGGCAGGTCAAACTGCTGCACGATCTCCATCAGCGAGTCGATTCCGAAATGCCCATCGACGATAATGCCGTCCGGGTATCCGCCGGCCAGCAGGTCCCGGAACGCGGAGTCGACTTTGCCATCGACGATTCGGGGAGAACTGAGCAGGACGTGATACCCATTCTGGCTACAGAACGTTTCGATTCCGGCCAGAATCTGAAGGGAGGCCAACGCGGTAAAAGGGGTGTCGTAGATCCGTGGAAACACCACCGCCACGATGCGTGATCTGCCCGAAGCCAGCGCCCTTGCCGCGAAGTTGGGATGATAGCCCAGTTCGAGGCTGGCCCGAAGGACCTTCACCTGAGTTTCTTCGGCGAATTTCTCTTTAGGAGAATTCGATAAAATTCGGGACGCCGTGGATACGGAAACCGACGCCCGCTTTGCAACATCTTTCAAGGTCGCCATGAAGACAAAGCATCTTGTAATGATGTAGTTATATTCACCAAAGTATAGCGCGATTTTTTGGTTAACGCAACCGATTGCGTTCATGGAACGAAATCGCCATTTTGAGGGTGCCGCACATGCCGCGACCCGACTAATTCTGACTGAGGAACGAACCCCGACACCGCGTCAAAAGTATGAATATCAGACTTTTCGCGGTCTGAGCATAGTTGCGCTATGCTACTCGCCACCAAATTCAGCGTCCTGGGAGGGAAGTGCTATGTTGGGTAAACGATTTTGTCTCGTGTGGGTGGTCCTGGCGGCCTTGGGGGGCATCTTCGGCCCCGTGACCGCGCAAGGCAGAAGTATTATCACCATCGATTTTCAGCAGGAACTGGACACACTCAATCCCCTGTACACGGGCATGTGGTTTATGACCACTGCTGCCGATATGTACCTTTCACCCCCCTGGTATATTGATGACACGCTGACGCCGGTTCCCGCGCTCGTCACCGAAATTCCCAGCGCTGCCAACGGCCTGATCAGCGAAGATAACCGCTCGATCACATTGAAGCTGCGGGATGACATCGTCTGGTCCGACGGCGAGCCGATCACCGCCGATGACTTCGTGTTTACCTATGAGATGCTCGTCAGCCCGAACAATGCACCCGACACGCGCTATCCGTATGATGAAAAGATCGAAAGCGTGGTGGCTGCTGATGAACGGACCGTCGTCGTCACCTACACCGAGCCGTTTGCGCCCTGGCTGACCAACACCTTCCACGATTTTCCGCCGATCCCGGCTCATATCCTGCGCCCGGTGTTCGAGGCTGAAGGCACCATCGACAACGCTGCCTGGAACCGCGCCGCCGATGTCGTCAGCGGCCCCTTCAAGCCGGTCGAATGGGTGGCGGGCAGCCATATCGCCTTTGAACGCAACGAAAATTACTGGGGCGAGCCTGCCAAATTTGACGGCGTGTTCATGCGTTTCGTACCCGAAGATGCCACGGTGGTGGCCTCGCTGGTCAGCGGCGACACCGACGTAGGCACCTTCATTGCTTATAGCGATACCCCGGCGCTCGAAGACGCTGGCGTGAACATCGAGCTGGTGAACTCCGGTTATAATGAAGGCTGGTTCCTTAATTTCGACCCCGAAACCGCTAATCCCGCCATGCTCGATGTGAACGTGCGCAAAGCCATCGTCTTGGCCTTTGACCGCGACAAGTTTAATCAGGACATCAACCTGGGCAAGACGTACACCCCGGCCAGCTTCTGGGAAGGCACGCCCTACAAGGACCCAGACAGCGCCCCCCTGCCCTACGATCCGGATATGGCGAACCAACTTCTCGACGAAGCCGGATGGGTGGACAGCAACGGCGACGGTGTGCGCGATAAGGATGGCGTGGAACTGGTGCTGCGGCACATCACCAACCAGCGCCAGATCCGCAAGGACCTTCAGGTAATCGCCCAGCAGCAGTTGGCCGAAGTCGGCATCAAACTGGAAATCGAAAACTACGACTCCAACATCTTCTTTGGCGGGTACGCCGACGATGCGCCCATGGCAAAAGGCCGCTTCGACATCGCCGAACTCTCTGACGTGGGCGATTTTCCTGATCCCAACGTCAGCCGCTTCCTGTGCTCGCAGATTCCGTCCGAGGACAACCCGTCCGGCTATAACGACCAGCACTACTGCAACGAGCAGGTCGATGCCCTGTTCACCGAACAGGCGCAGACCGTCGATTTTGACAAGCGTGTCGAACTCTTCCACGAGATCGACCGCCTGATGAATGCCGACATCGCCTGGGCCGGGATCTGGTATGACCCCGACCTGTGGGCGATTAATTCGCGCATCAGCAACACCCGTGTCAGCGGCGCGGACCCCCTGTGGAATATCGCCGGGTGGGAAGTGTCCGGCTGAGCCGCCTCAAAGTCCGTTCGAGTGTGGGGATGAACAGCATCCCCACCTCGTTTTTATAGGGAGCACGGTCATGACCGGCTATGTGTTGCGGCGGCTTTTGCAGGCTATCCCCCTGCTGATCATCGTGAGTGTGGTGATTTTTGTGCTTCTGCAATCCGCGGGCGACCCCCTGGCGATCATGGGTGGACGAGTTCCCCCGCGCCCCGATGATCGCGAACGCCTGCGCCGCCAGTTGGGTCTGGACCAACCCATGCTGACCCAGTATCTCTACTGGCTGATCGGGAACGACTGGACCCTGGTGGACCGTGACGGCGACGGAACCGCCGATACGCCCGGCGTGCGCCGCGGCGTCCTGCGCGGGGATTTCGGCCAGTCGATCGTCACCAACCAGCCAGCCATCGACATCGTCCTCAGCCGCATCCCTAACACCCTGATCCTCAGCGTCAGTTCTCAGATGGTCATCATTGTGGCCGGGTTAGGATTGGGCCTGCTGTCCGCCCTGCGCCAGTATTCGCGCCTCGACAATGCCCTGACCACGCTGACGTTTATCGGCTTTTCGATGCCGATTTTTTTAATCGCCGTCGGATTCATGTACATCTTTGCCGTCAAGTTTCGGGAATGGGGTCTGCCCTACTTCCCAACCTCCGGCATGTTCGACCCGCGTGAAGGGCCGACCGTCGCGCAGGTGGCCTGGCATCTGATTTTGCCGATGATGAGTATCGCCATCATCAGTGTGGCACGTTACAGCCGCTACATCCGCTCGACCATGCTGGAGACGATTAATTCCGATTACATCCGCACGGCCCGCGCCAAGGGTCTGTCCGAGCGCGGCATCCTCTATCATCACGCCTTCAAGAACGCGGCACTGCCTATCGTCACCCTGATCGGCCTCGATCTGCCGGGCCTGCTGGCGGGTGCGGTCGTGACCGAGAGCATCTTCGCCTGGCCGGGCATGGGCCTGCTGTTTCTGGAACATCTCAGCCGCCTCGATTACGCCGTGCTGATGGCGATTCTGCTGATGATCACCGTCGCCGTGATTGTCTTTCAACTGCTGACCGATCTGACCTACACCTGGCTCGATCCGCGTATCCGGTACGCGTAGGAGAGGAATCGTGACCACCGCAGAGCTATCTGCACCACCTTCCAGTCTGGCCCATCTGCACGCCGCCCGTCCGATGCGGTCGCCCACCCGCATCGCCCTGGGCCGTTTCCTGCGCCACCGGGCCGCGATGGTCGGGATGATCATCCTGATCGGCATCATCCTGTATGTCGTTGTCGGTTCGCTGATCTTCAGCGAAGCGGAAGCCAATTACAACGACACCAGTCTGCGTTTGCAGCCCCCCTCCGCCCTGCATCCCTTCGGCACCGACCGCGTGGGCCGCGACATCCTGGCCCGCACTATCTACGGCGGCCAGATTTCGCTGATCATCGGTTTCGTGAGCATGCTCATCGAAATCTCGCTCGGCACCGCTGCCGGGGCCATCGCCGGGTATTACGGCGGCCTGATCGACACGGTGCTGATGCGCTTCACCGAAGCCATGTTGAGCATCCCGTCGCTGGTGCTGCTGCTGGTGATGGCGAAGTTTTTCGGCGGCAAGATCGCCGATATTGAATTGTTCGGGCGCACTTTCAGCGGCAGTGTCCTGGTGATTATCCTCATCCTGGGCCTCACCAGTTGGATGGAGCTGTCGCGTATCGTCCGCTCGAACGTGCTGGTGCTCAAGGAGTCCGATTTCGTGCTGGCGGCGCGGGCGATGGGGGCCTCCGACAAGCGTATTATCCTGGCGCATCTGCTGCCCAATTCGATGGCGACCATCATTGTTGCGGCCACGTTGGGGGTGGCAACAGCCATTCTGTCCGAAGCCTACGTCAGTTTCCTGGGGTTGGGCGTGCAGGCTCCGACCGCCAGTTGGGGCAATATTCTGACCGAGGCGCAGGAATTCCAGATCATCAAGGATGCGCCCTGGTACTGGCTGTTCCCCAGCCTGCTGATTTTGCTGACGGTCCTGAGCATTAACTACGTCGGAGATGGCCTGCGCGACGCCCTCGATCCGCGCACCGACAAGCGGGTGTAACCCTCAGCCGAGATAGGAGGCCAGGATTTGCGGGTCCTGACGCAGTTGGGCGGCAGGGCCTTCGCGCACGATCGTGCCGCGATCCAGCACGTAGGCGTAATCGGCAATCTGAAGGGCTTTGCGCGCATTCTGCTCCACCAGCAGAATGGGGATGCCCTCTCCTTTGATCTCCCCGATCAGGTCGAAGACTTCGTTGACCAGCAGCGGGGCCAGCCCCATACTCGGTTCATCGAGCATCAGGAGTTCGGGCTGCATCATC
>JAIOHO010000744.1 GCA_019912905.1 Anaerolineae bacterium | reverse complement strand
GTGCAGAGGCGACACGTTCGACCGCTGCTCACTGCGAACCACTGGAACGGGCTTCAAACGTACCCGCATCAGATCCAGTTGGGCGATGAGGGCCAGCGCGAAGGCCGTCAGGAACATGACCTGATAATTGAGCGGAAACGGAGCCAGCTCCAGCCAGAAGCCAAAACACAACGCCGCGATACCCAGGGTGATGTTCATGCCGACGTTGCGACGGCTCACGAGTGAAGAAATCCGGTCTTCGGGAATAGCTTCTTTCAGCATGGTGACGAAGAGGGTGGATGAGATGCCCTGCGGCATGGCAGCCAGTGCCGCGGAAACAATCAACCAGGCGGGCTGCAAATAGGCCGGGAACAGGGGAGTCAGCGCTGGAAAAAGAAACACAAAGCGGAAGCCAAGCGACGGCCAGAAGATGGCCTTAATGGAGTCTGGAAATTTGCTGCGCCAGCGCGTGCTCAGGGTCGTAGATCCGAGCAGGACGATGTACGGCAGCGCCGTGATCCAGCCGAGTTCAGCTGCGGTTGCGCCTGAACGAATGGCGAAGACGGACAGGAAACGGCTGGTGGCCGCCAGAGCCAATCCAAACCAGGTGACCTCTTTGACCAGATAATGAAAATTGGCGCGTTCGATGTCGTTGTCGCGTTTCATGCAGTCCTCATAGGCGCAACCCCTATACAAACAACACGGGCCACAGGTTGTGACCCGTTATCACAGCTCGATTGGCTGATATAGAGTTTACGCGGCTTCCATGTAATTCAGCCTTGAGAAATATATCACGAGGTTCATTTCTCTTCCATCCTTAATGGTATGCCAATTGCTCGGTCTGTCCAGCGCCAATAGGACCAAGTCGGTCACTGAATCTGACTGCGCGCTGCTGCTGCCCAAACTGGAAAATCGGCGTTCTGATGCACTTTGGCGACCCTGCGCAGGTTCGAAAGGGGTTGTGAATATTAAGGCAGGGCGCAGTTGAGGCAAGGGTCGAATTGCTGTATAGTTAACGTATTCTGTTCGGTGAGTGGCTTGTGAGGATGGAATGTCATTTTTCAGCAATCGCCGTCAGGCTGAGCTTGGCGATGAGGTTCTCGAAGAAGTGTCGCAGCATCCTCGGCCTGCTGCCCCGACCCAACCGGTCGGATTCGAAACCGTTGTGGGGGCCAACTGCACGCTGGAGGGGACGCTGCGCAGCCGGGCCAACGTCCGACTTGATGGCACTTTTACCGGCACATTGGAGATTGATGGGAACGTGCTGGTCGGGGAAACGGCCAAGATTACGGCAGACATCAACGCGAAAAATATTTCGATTGCCGGTGCAGTACGTGGTAATGTGAGCGGAAAGAAAGTGCAGCTTCTGCGTACCGGGCGCATCTGGGGGGATATTCGGGCGACCGCGCTGACCACCGAGGAAGGCGCATTTATCGACGGTAAAATTACGATGGTGGGGCATGAAGCGGACAGTCCCTCTCGGCCTTTGCAGGAACCATCGTTTGTCGTCGAAGCCCTGAACGCGACGCAGTCGGAGCCTTCGTCTCCTGAAGCCCAGGATGACGGCGAATCCGACGAATCGGCGCCGAAGGACGAAACACCTTAAGCTTTTGGGGATAGGGCAGGTGGCATGCGGTTGATAATCACCATCGTAGTTTTGGGTTTGCTGGTGGTGGCGTCGTGGTTGACGTTTACCGATCCAGCCAGTTCTGCGACTCGGGTCATCCAGGTCGCGGCAGGTCTTGGTGTGGTCGTGGTATTGGCGTTCTCGACTCGGCGGTTGTGGAGCGGCAGACGATCGCGCCCGCCCCGGTCCCAGGTCGCCGAGATCGAGCGGCTGTACTTCCGGGCGATGCGCGAGATGCTTACGGATTATCCGAATTACGCCCAGGTCGTCAACGACTTGCAGCGCATCCTGGCAATCGATCCACGCTATAAGAACGCTCGTCATTATCTCCAGCGCGCGACTCTGTTACAGCAGAGTCATGAAGCCGCTTCTGCCGGGGCCGGGCACAACCTCCAGGGGGATTTTGACCGGCTCCAGGAGCAGCTTATCGACATGGATCCGGCAGTGCGCAAGGCTGTAGTGATGGAGTTGATTCAATATGGCGAGACGGCAGTCGATTCCTTGATCGCCTTGTTGATGGACGAGGACGCCGATGTGCGTGTGCACGCGGCCACCGCCCTGGGGTGGATTGGCGGGCGCGATGCGGTTCAGCCGCTGATGGTGGCGCTCATCGATTCGGATATTCAGGTGAGACGCTATGCTGCGCGGGCCATGTGCTGGGTCGTGGATGACAACGCGGTAGGCGGCCTGATTAATGCGCTGAACGACGAAGACAGTTATGTGCGCTGTTATGCGGCGCGGGCATTGGGCTGGAGTCAGGATACCCGCGCGATCGAGCCACTGACTGAACTGCTGAACGATGATAATGCCGATGTGCGTGAATACGCGACCACGGCACTGCTCGACCTCGGCCAGCAGGTTTCGGTGGCTTGAGTCGACCAACTGCGGTTGCCCTCCAGTCAGGGGACAAACATGCAAATCGTGTTTGATGTGGTTGACCTGCTGCAATTGCAGGAAATCTGGGTGCGCCACCCTATTGCCCAGGCCTATTCGCGCCTTGAACGTCGGCGGACTGTGCTGCCCTGCCCGGTGGAGTTTCAACTCCGACAATTGATGCCGCGACTGGGGCAGCTGCGGAATTCGAGCGCATGGCAGGCGAATCGGCTGGAGAAGCGCGCTGACCCGGCTCAGATCCCCATGTGCGCCATGACGGACGCCTATCTTGAAATCCTCTTTCCCGATGAGCCGTCTCAGGGGATGCTGAAAAGACAGCTTTTTGTGTCGGTTTACAATCACTTTGTCGTTTCCCAGTACCGGGGAGATGTCTCGCAGACGTGCGGCCTGCTGCGGGCGCTGGCCGAAGTGCGCATGGTCAATCAGGATGAATGCCTGAGTGATGGCAGCCTGCCGCTGGAAGGCTCGAATTTCTGGATTCCTATTGATCTCACCGATGAGGTGCGCGCCCTGGATGCGCGCTATGACAGCAGCAAACCAAACACCCCGGCGACCTACGTGGTAGCCGAATCGTTCTGGTCACTGCTGGTCAAAGCCAGCGATGAAGAGGTGCGCGCGGCAGCCGCGGCCTTTTGTGGCGATGCGGGGATGGCCTGTGTGGAAGACTGCACCCAGCGCCTGCAACAGATGGCGGACCTGGCCCGCGACTGGAATCGTTCATCCTCCGTCGTGGGGCTGTATTATCAAGTCAGCGATGAATCCGAAAGGAATTGAACGCCTGTGGTCAAGGTGTTATTTGTTTGCCTGGGCAATATCTGCCGTTCGCCGATGGCCGAAGCCGTCCTGCATCACATGATTCGGGAGGCCGGGCTGGACGACAAGATTCAAGTCGATTCGGCGGGAACGGAGGTTTGGGACCCCGGCGAGGCGGCCCATCCGGGGACGATGCAGGTGCTGAAGGCACACCACGTTCCATACGTGGGACGCGCCCGGCAGTTTGACCTGAGCGACCTGGATACGTTTGATTACATCCTGGCGATGGACCGGGAGAATCTGACGCAGATTATGCGGCTGGTCAACCGGGGTGAACGATCCTCCCATGACAAGCTCAACCGCTTCTATGATGCCCCGGACCGTCCGGAAATCGCCTTGTTCCTCAGTTATGCCAACCGCGCGGGTCTGGTGGAGCGAACCGAAGTATCTGACCCCTATTATGATGGCCGCTTCAATAACACCTACGAGCTGGTGATGGCTGGCTGTACGGCGCTGCTGGCCCATCTCCGCAAAGTGCACAGACTTTAGCGTTCAGTTATACAATAGACAGTATGTGCGCTTTCACTACGGCCAGCCGCCGCTTGTGGGCCGCACGTCGCCCAGACGGATGCAGGCCGTTATAATGATTTTGAGGGCATTGTAGAACGGGACGTGCCTTATGGTTGATGTATTCATCTCCTATTCGCGCCGGGATGAAGATTTTGTCCGCCGTCTCCATGATGCGCTGGCGAATGTAAAACGCGATGTATGGGTCGATTGGGAAGACATCCCCCTGACGGCGGATTGGTGGCGCGAAATTCAAACGGGCATCGAAGCAGCGGATACGTTTATGTTCGTCATCAGCCCGGATTCCGCACGGTCCGAAGTGTGTTACAACGAAGTCGATTACGCCAGCAAGAACAATAAGCGGATCGTGCCGGTAGTGTATCGCAGCCCGTCCCGGGAAGAGCAGCAGAAGATGCACCCGGCGGTCAATCGTCATAACTGGGTATTTATCCACGACGATGACCGTTTTGAGGGCGATTTTAAGAGTTTGATCGCGGCGCTGGATACCAATCTGGCCTACGTGCGCGACCATACCCGTCTGCTGGTGCGCGCCAAGGAATGGGAGCAGCGCGACCGGGATGACAGCCTGGTGCTGCGAGGGCGCGACCTGCAGGAAGCCGAAAATATGCTGGTGCGCAGCAGCCATATCGAGTCCTTAAAGCCGACCGACTTGCAGACGGAATATGTATTCGCCAGCCGCCGCGCTGCGAACCGTCGCCAGAGTGCGACGCTGGGCAGCGTGATCCTGGGGTTGATCGTCGCGATCGGCCTGGCGGTTGTCGCCTTTTTAAGCTTTCGGCAGGCGGAGGCCAATCTGCTGCTGTCCCAGCAGACTCAATCGCTGTTTCTGGCGGATCTATCGCAGCAGGAGCAGGAAGCCGGTCATTACCGGGTGGCGCTGCTGCTGGCGCTGGAATCGCTCAAGAATTTTCCGACGGTTGTCAACGGCGAGAGCAACCGGGCGCTGCTCGATTCGCTGACCGGTCCGGCACACAAGCTGATTGCGCTGCATCATGATGTGGGGCCGGTGAGCGGCGTGCGCTGGAACCAGGACGAAACTCGCATCCTGACGGTGGCCGGGAATGATGTGCTGATCTGGGATGCGAACGGGGGCGATGTCCTGCTGACCCTTCATCACGACGAGGCGGCTCGGGGTGGACTGTGGAATCAGGATTCCAGCCGTCTGCTGACCTGGTCCGCCGATGGTACCGCCCGCTTGTGGGACCCATTTATCGAAAATGAACTGCTGCGCCTGCCGCATGATGGCCCGGTGAATGGCGCGATGTGGATCGAAAATGGCACGCGCATCCTCACCTGGTCCGACGATGGATTTGTGCGCATCTGGGACGGCACCAGCGCGGCGCCGCTG
>JAIOHO010000743.1 GCA_019912905.1 Anaerolineae bacterium | reverse complement strand
CTCGACGAGCCGACCAACGAGCTGGACCCGGTCCACCGCCGCCAGGTTTGGGATACGATTGCCAGCCTGAATCGTCATGATGGGGTTACCTGCATCCTCGTGACTCATAATCTGCCCGAAGCAGAACAGGTCGTGCATCGTGTCGCCATTATGCGGGCAGGCCGCATGATCGCCGTCGGTACGCCGGGTGGGATGAAGCTCAGCATGTCCAGCAAGGTCCGGCTGGAGTTCCAGTTGAAAGCCGCCACTTCAATCCCAGCCGAGTTGGACCACGTCCTCAATCAATTGGGCACACTCGAAAGCCTGCGTCCAGGCTCCTACAGCCTCGCCCTGAATCCCGAAGACGTATCCGCCGCAACCGAGTTCGTGATCAGCCAGATCGGTCTGCAAGATCTGGATGATTTTCGGGTTTCGCCGCCATCCCTCGAAGATGCCTATCTGAGTCTGGAAAGCAGCCGCTAACTGCCGCATGATGTCCCATACCAGGTCCGAACCCGTCCACAATATGACCAAGTTTTTCGTTGATCTGAAATTCCTCTGGCTGGAGCAAATGCTCGAACTGCGCCGCACCTGGTACTGGTTCGTCGTCTTTTCGTGCTTCCTGCCCATCGCCATGGTCTTTGGGTTTACGCGCATCGGCAGCGGCCTGACCGACGCTTCCAGCCTCATCTTTATCATCAGCGGCTCGGCCATTTTTGCCGCCACGAATGAAGGGCTTTATATGCTGGCGGTGCGCATCGGCACCATGAAAAAAGAGGGGACGCTGATCTATTATGCTTCGCTGCCGATCAGCAAGACGGCCTTCATGGTGGCTATCCTGCTTTCCCGCCTGATCATTACCTTTCCGGGAATGATCGCGCCGCTCATGTTTGGCGCATGGCTGTATGGGGTTGATATTACGCTGAACGCCTGGGGCCTGATCGTCATCCTGCTGGCGGCGCTGGCACTTGCCAATGTCGGGATGGCGCTGGGGATGTTGATCGACAGCCTGGAACTGATCCAGATCATCGTCAACATTCTGCTGTTTATCCTGGCGATGGCCGGCCCCATTTTCAGCCCGATGAGTGCGCTGCCCCTGCCCTTGCAAATCCTGAGTTATGCGCTGCCCCCCAGCTACGCGGCGGCGGCCCTGCGCAGCACGCTGAATGGCACCATGGACAGCACATTTTTTGCGAATATTTTGGTGCTGGTCGTGATGACCATTGGTGGATTTATCCTGTCCGCCCGCACCCTGCGATGGAGAGCCGGGTAAATGAACTGGGTCCTCGACTTTGATGATACGCTCGCGGTCGGCGCGAACACCTGGGCGCTGACTCGCATCATTCCCGACATCGCCAGCACCCACCATCTACCGCTGGACCCGGTGGAATTCACGCGCATCAGCCTGCACGCTCAGAAACTTTCCAACGAGACCAGCGACGATCTGGCTCTGTTGGACGAAATGTTCCGGCAGTTGGGTTGGCCGACCAAGTTCAAGCACGAACTGCTGAATCGCATGTTTCAGGAATATGTACCCGCGCTGTATGACGACACGCTGCCGTTTCTCCAGCGGCTTTCAGTGGCCGCGCACCGCATCATTCTGATGTCCAACAACGACCACGCCCCGACGATTGCCGCGCAGCTTGACATCGACCACTATTTTGCGGCAATCCTGACCCCGAAACGCTGTGAGAACGCGGGTGGCAAACCAAAGCGCGACATGTGGGATTTTGCAGTGGCTCAGGGGATCGTCGAAGCGAGTGTGCCCACGCAGATGGTGGGCGATGATCCCTGGTCAGAAGGCACGCTGGCGGATGTCTGCGGGCATTCCTGCTGGATCGTGGACCGACTGGACCGCTACGGCGCACTGCACGCGGACCTGGCGTACCAATGGGTCTCTTCGCTGTTCGATATTCCGACAAAATAAAACAGGGGAGGCGAACCTCCCCTTCAAACGACCCGGTCAGGCCTTGTAGGTGCTGGCGGTCACCGCCCCGCCGTGCCCGGTCCAATCGGTATGGAAGTATTCGCCGCGTGGTTCATCGACGCGTTCATAGGTGTGCGCCCCGAAGTAGTCACGCTGGGCTTGCAGCAGATTGGCAGGAAGCTGCGCATGCCGGTAGCCGTCGTAGAACGCCAGTGCACTCGACATGGCCGGAACCGGAATGCCGTAGGTAACCGCCTTCGCCACCACCCGCCGCCAGGCCGCCTGTGCCGAATCGACCTGCTCTCGGAAATAATCATCCAGCAGCAGATTCACGAGGCCAGGGTTATTGGCATAAGCCTGGGTGATCTTTTCGAGGAACGCCGAACGGATGATGCAGCCTTCACGCCACATCAGGGCCACGCCGCCGTAGTTCAGATCCCATTTGTACTGCACGTCCGCCGCACGCATGAGCATGTAGCCCTGCGTGTACGACACGATTTTGGAGGCATACAGAGCGCTGGCGATGTCATCCAGAAATGACCCATCGACATCCATCCGCTCACTCGGCCCGCTCAGGATTTTCGACGCTTCCACCCGCTCGTCTTTCAGTGCGGAGAGAAAACGGGAAAAAACCGCCTCCCCAATCAGCGTCAGCGGAATACCCTGATCCAGGGCGGTCGAGACGGTCCATTTACCGGTACCTTTTTGCCCGGCGCTGTCGAGAATCTTTTCGACAATCGGCGTACCGTCTTGATCGCGGTAAGCCAGGATATTGCC
Source organism: Anaerolineae bacterium (assembly GCA_019912905.1). Classification (GTDB taxonomy): domain Bacteria; phylum Chloroflexota; class Anaerolineae; order Aggregatilineales; family Phototrophicaceae. Next base: position 3,723 of record JAIOHO010000743.1, on the reverse strand, counting down.
CGTGATCTCGATCAGGTACGAATCCAGGTGTCCGCTGTTCCATTTCTTGAAAACAGTACTCATCTCGTCGTGGCTCAGGCCCAGACCGACTTTCATCAGGTGATAGGCCTCGGTAATCAACTGCATATCGCCATACTCAATGCCGTTGTGCACCATTTTGACGAAATGACCCGCGCCGTTGCTGCCAACCCAATCGCAGCATGGCGTACCATCCGCGACTTTCGCGGCGATTGCCTGGAAAATTGGCTTGATGTGCGGCCACGCGTCCGGCGACCCACCCGGCATGATCGACGGCCCATGTCTGGCCCCTTCTTCGCCGCCCGACACACCGACTCCGGCGAACAGCAGCCCTCTTGATTCCAGATAGTCAGTGCGCCGCGCGGTATCCTGATAGTTGGAGTTGCCGCCATCAATCACGATGTCGCCCGGTTCAAGATGCGGCAGGAGCTGCTCGATCACCGCGTCCACCGCTGGCCCCGCCTGCACCATGATCATCACCCGACGCGGCAGCTTCAGTGCAGCGGTGAGTTCCTCGATGGAACGCGTGCCGATGATACTGCGCCCCTGGGCCTCGCCATTGACAAAGGCATCGACTTTCGACGTGGTGCGGTTGAACACAGCCACCGTATAGCCGTGATCGCTCATATTGAGCACCAGATTCTGCCCCATCACGGCGAGACCGATGAGGCCAATGTCGGCATTTCCAGACATCATACTCTCCCTTGATTCTTCCGTCAGAAACGAACGTGTTCCTGCCTGATCAATTCAGGCGATACTGGGTCGCGCCTGCCTTCAAAAAGGCCAGACCTTCACTCGCCAGAACTTCGGGTCCCTGGTTCGGTGGCCGCCACAGGCAGGTCGCCGCGGCCAGATCAGGATTGATCGCCGCGAAGGATTCCAGCACCAGCTTACCGGTGAAACCGCCGTCCGCCAATCCGCGCCAGACCTGATCCCAGATCACGGTGCCGGTGCCGACCAGCCCGCGATGACTTTCGCTCATGTGGATGTAATCGAGCACGTCCGCCGCCTGGACCAGCGGCGTATAGAATCCCTCTTCCTCGATATTCATGTGGTAAGTATCCGCATGAATCTTGAGATTGTCGGTGCCAATTGCACGAATCGTCTGTTTCACCGAGTCCAGCGTGTTATACAGATAGGTCTCGTAGCGGTTGCAGGCTTCCAGGGCCAGCATGATGCCGCGCCGTTTCGCCTCCTCCGTCAGTTCGCCCAGGTTGTCGATGATGACCTGAAGCTCCTGCTCGGTAGGCGGCGCACCGGTCAGGGTGCCAAGCGAGTAGCCGATGCATCCGCCCAGATAATTGCAGTCGATCTGCTCCATCTGATCGAACACGGCCCGTAAAAATCTTTTTGCCTTTTCGGGCTGATGCGGCATGTGAGCATCCCTGGGCAGAACCAGGGAACAGGTCGAGCCGATTCCGGCAGCTTTCAGCGCTGCCCGATGACTTTTGGCGTCAAACGTGTCCGGTTTCAGCAGCGGAATCTCGATGAAATCAAATCCGACGCGGCCTGCTTCAGCGATGGCGTGATTGCCGCTCTCCGTCGTCCAATCCCCAATCCACACAAATGCGTGGGCACCATAGGTTGGCATAAGAACCTCCTGTTGCAGCCAACTGAGTCACGTTAGCGACCCATGCTTCAACCCGGAGGCTGAGGCACGGTCGAGAAACAACATGGTATTCGGATGCCGCTGGAGGGCCGATGCCGGGCAGATTGGCGTGACGGGTCCTTCCAGGGCACACTGCACCGCAGCCGCCTTGCGCTGATCCGGCGCAACACAGGAAACAGCGCGTGCCGCCAGAATCGCCGGAATACTCAATGACAATGCCTGAGCCGGAACGTCGGCCATCGTCGGGAAATGTCCTTCGCCCACCTGCTGACGGCGGCAGGCGTCATCCAGCGTGACGATGTGCACCCATTTCGGAGTGTCAAAATCGGCTGGGGGGTCATTGAACGCCAGGTGCCCGTTCTCGCCGATTCCAATGCAGGCCAGGTCGATGGGTCCAGTGACCAGCCGAGCTGCATAACGCGCCGCTTCCACCTTGGCGTTGGGTGCCATGCCATCCAGCAGATTCACCTCCCGAAACGGCAGGAGATTGAATAAACGCTCGCGCAGGTAGCGCCGGAAACTCGCCGGATGATCCTCCGGTAAACCGAGATACTCATCCAGATGAAAGGCGGTGACCTTTGTCCAGTCCACCGCCGCCTTCCGACGGACCAGCGCCGCCAGAAATTCATACTGCGACGCGCCAGTGGCGAAAATGACGCGCGCCTCCCCTTGCGCGGCGATCGCCTGAGCGATCAGACTCAGCACATGAGATGCGGCGGCCTCCCCCAGGCTGATCTTGTCGTCATAGATCGATACGCCGATGTTTCCGCGACGAAATTGATCAGTCTCACCCATTCGTAGTTCCTCACCAGAGCAGTTCTGACCCTGATTGTATATGGCCTGCGGAGGAGTTGCTACAGGACGGATGCCAAAGGTTATAATCATGCGCAGAAGATCATGAAAATACGATTATAAATGAGGATACCTATGATTAAGATCGATACCCATCAGCACGCCTGGAATCTGGCCCAGGTGGATTATCCCTGGCTGAAACCGGAGTATACGCCCTTCTACGGAAATTTTACGCCCGATCTGCTGGCTCCCCAGGTGAAGGCCGCCGGGATCGATTACACGGTCATGGTCCAGGCAGCCAACTCGTATGAAGACACTGCTTCGATGCTGCTGCATGCCGATTACAACGACTGGATTGCGGGCATCGTCGGCTGGATGAACCTGCTCGACCCGGAGGAAACCGGCAAACGGCTGGACATTTACACGCGCGGCAGGTATTTCAAGGGCATGCGCCACCTCATTCATGATGAACCCGATCCTGACTGGGTGATTCAGGATGTCGTCCTCGAATCGCTGACGATTCTGGCCGCCCACAACCTGCCGTTCGACGTGGTGGCCGTGTATCCGAACCATCTGCCGCACGTTCCGACTCTCGCGGACAAAATCCCCAACCTGCGCATGGTGATCGACCACCTGGGTAAGCCACCCATCGGACGCGACGAACCAGCGTGGTTCGATCTGATGAGCGCCGCCGCCGAAGCGCCCAACGTCTATGCCAAGCTGTCTGGGCAGTTCGACAATGCCCGCTGGACTGTTGAGGATGTGCAGCCGTATGTCGATCACGTGCTGGAGCAGTTCGGGGCGAACCGCGTCATGTTTGGCAGCGACTGGCCGGTGGCGCTGCAAGGCGGCACCTATGCCTCGGTGTGGTCCAACACGCAGCAGTTGATCGCAGGCTGCTCACCTGACGAACAGGCGGCCATTCTCGGCGGCACGGCGATCCAGTTCTACAACCTCAACGTCTGAAATCAAAAGGCCGTCCATATCGGGCGGCCATTGATCGGATTATCATCGGCCAGTGAGTCAGGCCAGCGCCTGCGCGATAATCTCGACCGGATGCCAGGCCGCGTACCCGGCCTCATGAATCTGGGTGCGGCAGGAGGTTCCCGGCGCGGCGACCAGCGCATCGGGCTTGGCGGCGATGGCGGGCAGCAGCCGCTGGTTGGCGATTTTGAGCGACAGATCATAATGCTCGTAGCCAAAGCTCCCGGCCACCCCGCAGCAGCCGGAGTCGATTTCACGGACGGTCGCATCGGGAATCGTCTGAAGCAGGCGCATGGTCGCCCCGGTGCCCCACAGGGCTT
>JAIOHO010000742.1 GCA_019912905.1 Anaerolineae bacterium | reverse complement strand
GTCTTCGCTCCAGCCGGGCAGCGTCTCGTAGACAGGCTGCACACGCTCCAGATCATGCAGCGTGCTGGGCGGATAGTCGATACGGCAGCCATCGAGATCATAGGCGACGGCAATTTTCAACTCGTCGAAGCCGCTCAGAATATCCAGTTTGGTCAGGGCCAGTTCTGTAAAGCCGCTGACCCGAGCCGCGTAGCGCAGAATCACACCATCCAGCCAACCGCAGCGCCGCGGACGTCCGGTAGTGGTGCCGTACTCGTCCCAGAAATTAGTGCCGCTGCCGCGCAGTCGTGCCCCCAGCTCATCGTGTAGCTCGGTCGGCATGGGTCCTGAACCTACGCGTGTCGCATACGCCTTCGCCACACCCACGACTCGATCGACCCACAGGGGGCCAATCCCCAGGCCCGTCAGCGCACCGCCCGCCGTCGGCGAGGAACTGGTTACAAAGGGATAATCCCCATGATCGACATCCAGCATCGTGCCCTGCGCACCCTCGCACAACACCCGCGCCCCGGATTTCAGGCGGTCATTCAGGTACATGCTGGTTTCGCGCAGATAAGGTTGGAGGCGTTTGGCCGCGTCGATGTAGGTCATTGCTGTGGCTTCGGCATCCAGCGTCTCAAAGCCCTGGCGGGCCAGCGTTTCATTTGCCAACTCGACCGATCGGTGGACCGCGTCGGCAAATTCTTCGTCATCCAGCATCAGGCCAGTGCGAATGCCGCTGCGTCCGGTCTTATCCAGATAGGCAGGGCCGATGCCGCGCAGCGTGGTGCCGATCGCGCCTTCGCCCCGTGCTTTTTCGCTGGCCCGGTCGAGCGCGACGTGCGCCGGGGTGATAATGTGCGCGCGGGTGCTGATCCACAACCGCTCTGGCGAGACATTGATCCCCTGTTCCACCAGTCCGTCGATTTCACGGAGCAGATTCACCGGGTTGACGACCATCCCGTTGCCCAGGACACAGGTCACACCCTCATAGAGGATGCCCGAGGGCACCAGATGCAGCTTATAGACTCGGCTGCCAACTGCTACGGTATGACCTGCATTATCTCCGCCCCCGAACCGGGCGACGACATCGGCTTCGGCGGCCAGTCGGTCGGTCACACCGCCTTTGCCTTCATCACCCCATTGTGCGCCGACAATAATAGTAGCAGGCATGAGCTGTCTTCTTTCTAACCTCAGCAGACCCTACAGCACTGCCGTAGGGTGTCCTTGTAAAAATATCGGAATGAATGCCGGGGAAGATTATGCGCCGAAGTCCGGTCCAAGCGCAATAGTCACTTGGCGATCGCCCCAGGTTTCCACTTCGCCGTCCGGTCCCAGGGCCAGTGCCGATCCAGACCCAATGCCGACTGCGATGGCCGCAGGCTGGGCCGCCACCACGACTCGGGTATCAGGTGCTTCGGATATGCTGGTCGTGCCGGGTACAATCAGGCCGCTATGCAGCCAATCCAGCCCAGCCAGCACACGCCCATCCGCAGCAATGACCCATGCACCAAACGCCGTTGCAGCCGGCCCCTCGACCAGCACGATCGCACCATTCTCGAAGGCGATCTGAATCCCCTCGATAGCCGCACCCAAAAGGGCGGAGCGCACATTCATGACGCTGGGGTCCTCTGCGACGATCACAATCCCGGCTTCGGCCAATTTGTCGCGAATGACGCGATCATCTTCAGTCAGAACATCGACCAGATAACCCGACTGCGCCCCCAGGTCCTGCATATCGGCCACGATCGCATC
>JAIOHO010000741.1 GCA_019912905.1 Anaerolineae bacterium | reverse complement strand
ATGTACCGCTGCTTGCCCATCGGGCGGATACGCATCCGGGTCTCGTCCTGCGTGAGATGAACATTACCCGCGATAACCCGGATCGGGTGAAACAGGCGGCATGGCCGCGTGGGGGAGGGCTTCCCGCAGATGTCAGCTTTATCCGCGTCGATGCGCCGGAATTGATCCTGAGCGCGGTGTATCGCAGCGGGGACGACCTGATCGTGCGCGTGTACAACGTGACTCGCCAGCCGGTGAGCGGCATGATCACCTTTGGCCTGCCCATCGAGCAGGCGCAGCGGGTCAATCTGGCGGAAACGGCGCAGGAAATGCTGCCCCTTGAAGGCAGCCAGCGGGTGCCGATTCAGGTGCGCGGCGGCGAAATCTTCACGCTGAAAGTGCGCCCGGCGCGCGGTGGCTGAACGTTTGACAAAATATTCAAATCCCTGTAAGGTACACGTATAGACCTTTGTTTCCACAAGTTGTACAAGTTGGATGGATCAGATGTCTCTCTTGCTTGATCGTAGTCCTGAGGCCCCTCATCTGCACGTTCAGGTTGCGCTGATCCTGAAAGAGCGCATTCGGAGCGGGGTCTGGCCGGATGGCACCAGCCTGCCGTCGGAGAAGGACCTGTGCGCGGAGTTTGAAGTGGCACGCGGCACGATCCGTCAGGCGCTGCACACGCTGGAAAGCGAGGGGTATCTGCGGCGCGAACAGGGACGGGGTACGTTTGTTCACCTGAACGCGTTTACCAGCGACGAGATGAGTTCCAGGCGGTTGGCGTTTGTCGTCCCCTATGTGCGCGATTCGACCGTGCCGACGATTCTGATCGGGTTCCAGCAGGTGGCCGAGGATGCCGGTTTTTCGGTGATTTTCAACCACGTTAACAACGATGTCCAGCAGCAGGAGCGGGTCATCCGCAAGCTGATCGACGAGCACGTGTCCGGCATCGCGCTCTACCCGGTCGATTCCGAGACCATTTCCGTCATCGAGACGCTGAACAACTCTGGTTTTCCCATCGTGCTCATCGACCGCTACCTGCGCAGCCTGTCCACCGACTACGTCATGACCGATCATTTTGGCGGCGCGATCCGGGGGACGCAGTATCTGTTCGATCAGGGCCACCGGCGCGTCGGGTTCGCCACGTGGCTGTCACCGGCGGTGAGTATGGAGCATCGCTATCTGGGCTATAGGCAGGTGCTCAGCGAACGCGGCATCCCGCTGGATGAACGGCTCGTCTGCCGGGTGGAGGGCTACCCGATGATCGACCTGTCGCCGCTGTGCGATTATCTGTCCGGCCCGGATCGACCGACGGCGGTGTTTGCGGCCAATGACCAGATTGCCATCGGCCTGTACCGGGCGGCAGCCAGCTTGTCGCTGCGTGTGCCCGATGACCTGTCGGTGCTTGGCTTCGACAACCTGGACCTGTCCGCGCACCTCGATCCGCCGCTGACGACGCTGGCCCAGCCGTTTTTAAAGATCGGGCAAACGGCTGCCGATCTGCTGCTGCGGCGGGTGCGCGGGGAGCAGGGGTATTTCGATCAGATCACGCTTCCGCCCGAACTCATCATCCGCAAATCCTGCCACCCACTGCCGCAGACCAACCGCGTCTCGCATCAGGTGGCGCACTGAAGGATCCCGTTGGCAGATATAGACTAAAATATACCTGCCTCCGGAACGTAACACATTCAGAATACTATGCCGATGTTAACGGCTGAAGCTATCGAATGTTTCGTAATTTCGGAGGCGCTTGAACTTTCTTTTCCAGTGCCCTTCTGTCACCATACCGGCATGTCGATTTTTGGCAAACTCCGCCCACTTCTTGGTATGTTCCCAATCATCCTGGATTTGTATAAGTAAAGTTCTGACCTTACCCCAGTTTGGCGGAGTGGAGCGCGGGCAGTTTCGTTTGGAGCAGGCCCAACGCAACCACATCGGCTTGGCGCTGCGTGCCTACCTGCGCCTGGAATATCATCGCTCCCACACTCGCCTGTCCATTTTCAACAGCAAGCCCGATATTCTTCGCACAGCCGTTGGTTTGTACTTGGCTCACCCTACCTATGGCCTTCCTTCAATTGCGTCACTCCTAAAATTCATTTTCGTCAATGCGGGATGCGTGTTTATATCTGAAC
>JAIOHO010000073.1 GCA_019912905.1 Anaerolineae bacterium | reverse complement strand
CCTGGGCACGGTACCCTTCGGCACGATTCTGACGGTCAATGGCCGTGAGGGAGCGCTCGAAGAAATCTTTATCAGTGCGACCCAGGTTCCGCCCGACTATGAGTATGTGGACCCGGTTTCGCTGCTGGAAGACGATAAAGCGGACCTGAATCCTGAAGAAACCTGGCTCAGCGTCACCTACAACACCCCGGATGGCGGCACGATTGATGCCTGGGTGCGGGCAGATTTTGTCGATGTCCGCGAAGCATCGGGCGACAAGGTTCGCCTGCGCGATCTGGTCACTGTGCCCGCCAATCGCCCCGGCGAATCCCGCAACACCAACATCACCTCGCCGCAGGAACAGAAAGATGTCGCCACCGTCCGGGTCATCAACCTCGATCCGAACGCCAACCTGAATGTGCGCCGGACCCCCGAAACGACCGGTGAAGTGCTGGCTCAGCTCCCCCTGAACACGATTGCGGAATTCCAGGGTATCAGCGAAGACGAAACCTGGATTCTGCTGCGCTACAGCGGGGCAGACGGGGTCACCGTCACCGGTTGGTCGAGCGCGGACTTCCTTGAACTCAATTTGAACGGATCGCCGACCGACCTGGAAGAACTCAATCTGAAGGGCCTGCTCAACATTGCCGACACAACCCAGCGCGGCGCGCAGACGGTAGGCGCGCCGTCCGTGGTGGTGCCGACGGTAGACCCCACCATTGATGCGGTGGTTGCCGAGGTCGCCCTTGATCCCGGTGCCAACCTCAATCTGCGCCGCAGCCCCGACTCCAACGCCGAGGTGCTGGCTCAGATTCCGAGCGGCACACGCGTCATCGTGTCCGAACGGACGGAAGATGCGCGCTGGCTGAACGTCGCCTATGAAGGGGTCGAAGGCTGGATCGCTGCCCAAACCGATACGGCAGTCTTTGTCCGGCTCTCGTTCAACGGCGGAGCCTTCAACATCGAGGATATTCCCGTCGCAGTCACAGGCGGCTGATCCTCGAATCCTTAACGTCCCACAAAGGCCCTCAGTCCAGTACTGGGGGCCTTTTGCTTAAATCCCTGGTCCAACATACAATACCATTGAGATCCGTCACCGGTAGAGGTCGTTCATGCGCCGCATTGGTCTGCTTGTCATCTTGTTCGTCGTCTTGACTGCGTGCTCTGCTGAAGCGGCTCCCACGCCAACTGCGACCGAGATGCCGACCCTGACCCCAACCCAAACGCCGGTGCCGCTGCCCACACCACTGCCCAGCATCCTCGAACTGACACGCGCGACTGATCCCTCTCAGCAGGCTTACCTGAGCGTCGTCAACGCGGCTTTTGAAGTCCCCATCTTCGATGTCTACATCGAACGACTGGCGATTGCGACCAATCTCAATTTCGGTCAGTTTACGCAACCATCAGGAATCGTCGCTGGCGATTATTTCCTGCGAGTGGTGCCAAATGGGATTCGGCCCGACGCGGGTGAGGTGTTCTATGAGGCCCCCATTGCGCTCAAAGGGGGCGACTCGCTCCTGCTGATTTTCACCGGCACACCCGGAAACATGGTGATGTCCTACTTTGCACAGCCGCTCGATCCGCTGGATGCGAATCAAAGCCGGGTGACCATGATCCATGCCCTGCCTGGCGGCCCGGAATTCACCATCCAGCAGAGCGGAGTTCCTTTAACAGCGTCGATTCCCTTTGGCAGCGCCGCCTACCCGGTCATACTCGCACCGGACGACATCACCCTGGAATTTCAGAGCGGCGGTGCGACGGTATTCGCCTATCCCATGACGCTGCGCGAACGATTCAGCTATGTGCTGGTCATCGCGGGGGACCCTAACGATCTGGAGAATCTCAGGATCATAGAAGCACGCAGCAGCGTACCCGGACGCGCTAATGTGAGGGCCGTGAACGCCTCACCTTCGATAGGCGCGGTCGATATTTACCTGGACTCTGAAGCCCTGGCCTCCGGGCTGGATTACACTCGCGCCAGTGACACCCAGCAGAAAGCGGCCCAGATTTATGCGGTGACCGTGTACCCAGCCGGGGCCGATCGTACCACCATCGAACCGCTGCTGAACAGCCAGCTCGTCGCCAATAACGATGATTTTGTGACTCTCCTGCTGCTCGGCTCATCACAGCAACTCCAGCTTCTCCCCTATCGTGAAGACCGATCTCCCACGGAGCCAGAGCGTGCGCGGATTGCGTTCGTGAACACCCTTGAGCAGGTGCCATCCGTGCGCATCGAAACCCAGATGAGTGTTCTGACGGAAGTCGGCCAACTGGGATACGCTCAGCTTCCGCGCGCGGTCATTCTACCTGCCGGGGCGTATCGCTTTGCCTGGACGCAAATGGAAAATGGCGCACCGACCAATGCCATCGAGATCGCCAACGACGTCCTGCTAGAACCTGGACGCAGCTATCTGTATCTGATGACCGGACGCCTGGACGATCCCCCGATTATTTTGAGCGATGTCGTCGGCATCGACCAAACGACCGCCAACCTGCCTGACGATGAACTGCCGACCGCGACGCCGGAAATCCCAACGCAAGTCCGCTTCGTCAACGCCATCAACGGCGGCCTGCCGGTCGATATCACCGTGGATGGGGAGACCTTCGCCACCGCGTTGAGTTATGGCAGCGCCAGCCCGTTGGCGGCGATCAACGCCGGGTCGCACACGGTCGAAGTCAGGCTGACGGGCCAGACGCTGGTCAGCATCGACACGTCATTCGCCCTATCAACCCCTTATACGATCCTCGCTTACGGCTTCGGGACGGATCGTGTCGAGTTGTTCGTCGTCGATGACACGGATGTCATTCAGGGCGGCAACCCGCCTCATGCCCGCATCATCAACCTGACGGCCTTCGGCGAACTCACGCTCGGCCTTGCCTACTCGGCAGCCGAGACCGCCAGCGGCAGCACCACCATTTTCAGCGAATCGCCCGGTTCCGATATTTTCCGGCGGTCGCTGGCATTTGGCATTGATCAGGCCCGCAATGTGGATGACACACCCGGTCGCGCCTACTCGAATGTCGCGCTGGCCCCGCTCGGACCACATGATGTGCATGTGGTGGACATCAGTTTGAATATGATTGCCGCATCCTACCGCCAGCTCGATTTCCAGCCTGGCGTTCACTACGACATTATTGCCTACCAACACCCGGATTCACTGCTGGTCGAAGGTTTCGCCCTGCGCTATCCAGGGTCATGAGGCTGGAATCCGCGAGTGTTTCGACTATAATCCTGACTGTTCGCATCCTACACCAGGAAAACCAGCGTGCGCGTGCTTATTACCGGTGCCAGCGGCTTTGTAGGCCGACATCTGGTGGACTATCTGGCTAGCCATCTCCCAACTGCCGACCTGCACGGAACGACGATTTCGGTTTCAGAACGAACGCCCGTGATCAGCCTGCATCATATTGATCTCAAAGAACCGGAATCCGTGCGGCATCTGCTCCAGCAGGTCCGGCCCGACTGCATCTATCATCTGGCGGCGCAGGCTTCACCCCGGCGTTCCTTCATGGACCCGTGGGGCACGCTCGAAAACAACATCCGCGCACAACTCAACGTGCTCCAGGCCTGCGTCGATCTGAGAGTTGATGCGCGTCTGCTGATCATCAGTTCGGCAGAAATTTACCAGTCGGGCGATCAACCCATCCCTGAAGATGCCGCCTTCAATCCGACCAGTCCCTACGGCGTAAGCAAAATTGCCCAGGATATGCTGGCGCTTCAGTATTATCTGGCCTACCAACTGCCGGTGATGCGTGCGCGCCCTTTCAATCATATTGGACCCGGCCAGGGCGAGGGGTTTGTTGCGCCGGATTTTGCCATGCAGATCGCCCGCATCGAGGCCGGTCAGCAGCAGCCGGTTCTGGAAGTCGGCAATCTTTCCGCCCGCCGCGATTTCACCGATGTCCGTGATGTCGTGCGCGCCTATCATCTGATCGTCGAGCGAGGCCAACCCGGACAAGTCTACAATGTCGCTTCCGGCGATACGCACAGCATCCAGGAGCTTCTGGATACACTGCTGAGTCTGAGCACACGGCGGATCGAAGTACGCATCGACCCAACTCGTTTTCTGCCCGTCGATGTCCCCGTTAAATGCGGGGATGCCAACCGCCTGCGCCGCGCCACCGGATGGGAACCCGCGATCCCGTTTCAGCAAACCCTGCTGGACGTCCTCA
>JAIOHO010000740.1 GCA_019912905.1 Anaerolineae bacterium | reverse complement strand
AGCAAAGAGTCGGGGCGGCGGGCTTGAACGTTGTCCATCAAGCCCCCCCAACTGCTAAAGGCTTTCACTTTATCACGCTTGAAGATGAGTGGGGCTTTATTAACTGCATCTTCCGTCCGCGCGTTTATGCGCGCTACCGCGCGATTGTCCACCATAGGCCTCTGCTTATAGTGCATGGCAATATCGAGCGCGATGGCGCGGTCACTAATCTGATAGTCGAAACAGTTGAACCCATGCGGCATTCCATCCATATTTAGGATGCACGCGGTAGCAGTGTTCAAAATCAGGCGGCTTTAGCCTTTTTGGTGCGCTTCACTGATTTAGATGATTTGTCCCCTGGTTCAACGATTCTTAGCTTGTTCAGCATGTCAGGCGTCGCAGCAAATACAGTCGTATGATCGGCTGCATAAGGATGAAGTTTCAGCCAGCTTTCATAAATCGTTTTCCAGGGAGCAATTTGGCCGCGTTCTCGGCGTTGGCCTGCAAATTCTCTTAACAGGCAATGCGGGGTTATTGGGCCGGTTGCTTTCACTTCATGGAAGCACGAACACAGCGGACACGTCATGACCTACAGTACGCCCCCCAAAGTACGTACATCAGCAATCGGAATACCGGTAGTAGTTTCGCGCCATATGAAATTGAGTTCGCAGTCTCTGAGTCGGATCGGCATATCTCACCTCATTTCTCGTATGATCTAGGCAGATTTCTCAAGCACTACAGGTAGATTATCTACATGGTCATAGCGGTTACAAAGTTGCTGACATAACCATAGGTTCTCACCTGCTTTGAGGTGCTTTTCAGCGATTCCCCGGAATGGTGGGTATTTTTTGCCAACCTCATCTTCGAGCCACCGCCCCCACAATTCCGCTTTGGTCAACTCATCCAGCGCACCTAAATTGGAAAATCGCAGCGGTCGGCGCCCCACTTGTCCGCTGACGATCACCGCAGGGTTGTCTTTGGTGTAGGTGTCTATCGTTCGTGTGGATTTGACTCCTACTCTGCTCGACAACAGCCGCTTGCTGTACTGGCCGGGCCTACGTTTTATCAATTCTTCCGTGATAGCTTGCCGGTAGGCTTTAGAACTTCTCAGATCGGCGGGGGTTAGCAAACCTGAACCAATAGCCTCTATGCCCCATTTCAAACAGAGTTCAGCGGGCGCAGGTATATGATAATAAATAGTAGACTTGCGCCCTTTTCTATTACGTGGCGAATTTGCATCCTGACTAACGCAGTTAGTCAAGCCAACCCTGTTACTATGCAAAATGGACACCAAATTGCTTTCCACTTCGGACACCGGCATTACAGTGGCATTGGCAACAGCCATAGAATGGGTATCTGCACCACTAGAACCGCCGTCTGGTTCTGGCACGCGCGCTAAGCGCAGCGCGGCAGTATCGTTACAAGCGTCTCTCAAAACCGCGATAACCGTCTTGTTCCCAATGTGATATAGCTTGCCGATGGCAACTATATCAGCATGTGAGATGATCTGGTCGGGTTGACAGCCAAACATATACAAAGCGTCAAGCAAACGAGCTGCGTTAATGCTGCCATTACCGCAGAGATATTCGCGGGCACTCGTGGGCAATTGCAGCGGCTGCAAATCGTTGCGGTGGTGTGTAGCAGTGCACGACGCTCGGCCATAAGCGCTTTTGACAGTCAAAGCGCCTTCGACAGCACGTTGGGCCGATGTTTCCGGCAGATGTTCGGTAATTGGAGCGTGTTTCACAAATGGGTCACGCAGGGTGGCTAGGACTGCGGACTGTTCCCAGCCACTGTCACGAGCTGCCATTGCCGTGTAAAACAGTCCAACGTTGCGACTGTTTTGCTCACGGGTTGTCTTATAAAACAGATCAATAAGTCTCTGATGTAGGCCCTGAGACGTGTTAACTAGAGCTAGGCTGTGATCCGGCTGAGTTTCTACGCTATGTACCCCTGTGCGGTGTTCGATGAACGCTACAAGGCGCTGAAACTGCTCCATAGTCAGCGCCAATGGTTCGCCGCCGCGCTTTAGCTGGTATGGTTTACCATTCATGGCTGTTGGGTAAGTAACAACAATATGACCGTTGCCGCGTAATTCCAGCAAGCCCCTTCTACCTAGAAAGGTCAGAGATGCTCCGGCGGGCGGCCTAAAATAGTAATGCGGCAATCCCTTATTCGCTGACAAAACAGTATACGTTTCGGTCAAGTCGGGCAATTTAGCAGCGAAATCTGCCGCAATTTCGGGAGTATCACAGTCCAGAACCACAAGTCCAGATAGATCGCCACATACGACAGCTAGGCCTGGCTTGCCTCCATCTATGAACCATTCGCGTAGCTCATCCGGGGTAGCATAGCGGTGCTGGTATTCAGTCCAGCTAGCCAATGCAACCGCTTTCATTTGTTGGCCGCTTCGCAAATCGCCCCACACAGGTACGACTGACCAGCCGCGATTATTTATGGCGTTTAGTGCGGTCTGATAGAGCGCATCGTAATCGGCACGAACCGGCACACCGGACAGAATCTGCTGCGCTCGCTGGCCGTAATTAAGGGCTGCTTGACGATTCTCAGGCCGCTGAGAGTTCATTTTGGCGATTCTCTAGGCTCAACCTGAGTATTTGTCGGATAAACGGTTGACGATTCTCCGACGGGAACAACATATCAAGTTGTACAGTTGTCAGTGGAATAGACGGGTCAGAAGGTAGCGCAACATAGTTTTTGAGCCGTCCGCTGGCAACTGCGCGGGGAACATGATAATATGAGCCATGAAGTTCAATTTTGGCTTCAGACTGTGGATCGGGAGTTTCGTTTGTTGGCCCCTCATGTTTGCGTAGGTTGCGAGTCGGGGGCCGCTCATCCATTTTGGGCCATTCATTGATCCGCTGTGGGATTGCCATTCGTAGCTCCTGTGAGGGCGTCGGATGTCCTCTGCTAGTTACTCTCCTCTTGGTTCTGTTGCCTGATTTCAGTCTTTTCGACAAACCGATGGCAAGACCCGCCATCGGTTTGTGTTGACACCTATTACCTAATAAAAAAGCCCAACCAGACTGTCTATCGGCGTCAACAGTCTGGTGGGCTTTCCGATCTTTGCCTTAGCAAATGGTTCAAATGTCTTATTGGAACCATCAAGGCAAAGTGTGCTACACTTATTTTGGGTTTAGTGGGTTGTGGGGCCGAACCCAAACAACCTCACTTTTCATTCAACGGGCGCTGCCTTGAACTAGATTTGCGGCAAACAATTCTAGCTCATGTAGGTGGCGTCCTTGATTTTGTGCGCCAGCAGCCCGATCAATTGTCACTCTGCAATACTTGTGAAATACTTGATTTGCGCCTTAGACACGCACATTGCTTCACGATTTCATCAACACATTAGCACGGATGAGCGTCCATTGCAAGTAGAATCTACATTACAAATGGGTTAGAATTAGTTACAGAATCTTATCTGTTCTTTGTGCTCTCCGTCCGCCACAAAGCGCACCTAGTATCCGAGTGAGGGCGTGATTTTGACAAACTTATCCAGGCGCAATTGCGCCTGCGAAAACCATTTCATGCTGTCACACTGTCCGTGTAAATTTGCGCTTCTTGTTATGCCATTCATACCTGCAATCATCGCTACAGAAGCGCTTTTGAGGTTGCCGGGTTACGAATGATCGTCCGCAGTTTCTGCACCGTTTTCGCCGTTGTCTGCGCCCACCATTTGCGTGATAGTCTGCCTCGAATTTCGCCCGTTCGCTATCGCTGATAAAGGGTTTGTTTGGGCAACCTCATCATGCCTTCTGCTTGCTTGTATAGGCGAAAATGACGGCTGCAAAGAAGCGTGCTCATTTAGTTTATAAGCCCAAGCATCTCGCTCTAGTTCGCGGTAAACTGCGCCCTGCTTGAAATCCTGCGGTGCGTCTCGAAATTCGCTATTTGCTTTTAAGCTGATCAGCTTTTCCCAGATTTCTTGAGCCAGTAGCGGGCGGTAATCGGGATGAGTGGTCAGATCATCTTGCGCCCGTTCCCAGATGGTCAGGGCCTCAAGGTAGCGCCGGTCTATATCGGCGTTCCGCCGCAAATTTTCAGCCGTCAGCGCCTCAAGCCGGAAGCCAATGCCAATGGTGAATGCTGGGGCTAGAATGCTCAAAAACACATTCAGCCCGCTTGAGAGATTGGCGGCGATCACAAACACCATTGCCATCACCGCCAGCCCCAGCGCCAGCCACTTTTCGAGACGCTGACGGGTGCGAAACAGCACGAAAAACAGCAGCATGGCGGCTTCAGCCAGCAGGACAAAGCCAATCTGGTGAATCACCCCGTAGGTGTGAGCGTCAACTTTCAAGCCGGTGACAGCCGCCGCGCTGCTGGCGTTGTAGCTGACGGTTGCCTGCTGGCCGGAATAGGCCAGAATGTGCAGACTTGAGATTGCCAGTGCCGCCAGAAAAATCACCAGCGCCAGCAAGTCGAGCAGGTTCCACAGTAGCGCATAATCGCGCTTGAACTGCTTCCGGGTTGGTTTGTCACCAATGCGGGCCTGAAGGCGCTCGATTGCCCGCCCTTTGCAGGCGTCGTATTGGTCAGTCGTGAGCGGCTTCAGGTCAGTTAGGTTGTGAATCACTGTTTGTGTCGCCATGTGCTATACTCCGATCAAGTTCTCATTCTCACTGGAATTCGGGTATGGACAGTGATTCGTGCTTACTATGCATCGATAGTGGCAATACCAACGTGACGCTGGGGTTGTGGCAGGAGGATCGCTGGAAGGCGCACTGGCGGGCGCGCACCGTCCGCGACAAGATGCCCGATGAATATGCCGTGCTGGTGCGCAGTTTCCTGGATGAAGCCGACCTGGACTACCGCGCCATCAGCGGAGTCGCCATCAGCAGTGTGGTGCCGTCGCTGACGCTGGCCTTCACCGAACTGGTGCGCCGCACCATGACCCTTGAACCCCTGGTGGTCGATCACCGCACGCCGACGGGGATTCGCATCAACATCGACGAGCCACAGCAGGCGGGGCCGGATCGTCTCGTAAATGCGGCGGCGGTCCATGCCCTGTACGGCGGCCCGGCGATTGTGATCGACTTCGGCACCGCGACGACCTTCGATGTCGTGTCGGCGGACGGCGCGTACTGCGGCGGCGCGATTGCCCCCGGCATTGGTCTGGCGCATGACGCCCTGGTCGAACATGCCGCCCGGCTGCACGCGGTCGATCTGTGCCCGCCGCCCCACGCGATTGGCCGCAATACAATTCATGCCATGCAGTCCGGCATTTTCTGGGGCTATGTGGCGCTGGTCGAAGGCTTGGTGCAGCGCCTGTCGGCGGAGATGAGCCAGGAGCAGGTCAAAATCATTGCCACCGGCGGGCTGGCGACCGTGTTCCATGAGCATACGTCGGTGATCGACCTGATTGCCCCGGAACTCACCCTCGACGGGCTGCGCATCATCTACGAGTTGAATCGCCCCAACCGGGCCGAGCCGTAAAGCAGCAGGTTATTTGAAAATGGCGTCCAGGGCGATGTGCTGCGGTTCGATGCGCACGATCACCCGCGTTTCCCGCTGCATCTGCTCGACCGGGTAAATATCCCCATAAAAATGCGATTTGCCGGTATACAAGCGGGTCAGCCGGTCGGCATGTTCAACCGCACCTTCCTCGCTGATGGCGACCACACAGCCTCTCAGGGTCAGCCAGCGGCTGCTGTTGTGAGGATCAACCACCAGCAGGGAGACGTGCGGGTTGGCCTGCATATTCCGCCCTTTCTGACGCTCCATAGTCGTGTTGATGAGGACATGCTGGCCGTCGTAATCCGCCCAGACCAGGGTGGACTGCGGCTGACCGTCGGGCATGAGCGTCGTCAGCACGGCATAAACCGGTCGGGTCAGCAGGTCGCAGTGCGATTCTGGGATGGAAACGCTCATCACGATCAGCCTTCCACCCGGACCGATGTGGGCTGAATGGTGATCTTGACCGGGACATGCCGCGCCTGTTCGTCGAGGGGCACGCAGTCGCCGAAGAAATGGGCATCGGGCCGGCCCAGGTAAAGCTGCGTGAGTTGATCGAGGTGTTCCAGCGCGCCATCTTCGGTCATTTCGACCGCCAGCCCGCGAATCTCGATATGGCGCTGCGGATTGCGCGGGTCATAAATCAGCAGGGTCACACACGGGTTGCGGCGCAGATTTTTTTCCTTGCGAAAGCCGCGCATGGTATTGATCAGAATGTGCTCGTGGTCCGCATTGCACCAGATGGGGGTGGTCTGTGGGCTGCCATCGGGCATGAGGGTGGTCAGCGCCGCCCAGTGAGGTCCATCAATCAGATCGCAGTGCGACTCCGGGATTGTGAAGGCCATTCACCGTTCCTCTGTAATGAATCATCGACTACTCTGTTATACGCATCCGGGCGCACTTCCTGTCTGCGAAGATAGTATGACCTGACAAATGTCATGGCATGATGCAGATGAATGTCATGATTGGCCGAATCGAGGCGAGTCTCGAACCTTGAAATCTCGATACCCGAGGTCTGTGAAGTGGTGTTACGCTGTAGGAAGGGGAAAGCGAGTCGGAGGCGGGTTCTCACATGCAAACCGAGCGGCTGCGGAAGAAGAAAAAAGCGACGCTGGCGGAACTGGCGGTCGGCGGTGGGCTGATGGCGCTGTTTCTGCCGGTGATTATTTTCGCGGTGTTCTGGGCTGTCATCGCCGTCGTGATGAGTGTGGTTTACATGTTTCTGATTCAGGGGAACAGTCCCGCACTTGGGCCGGTGTTGATGGTGTACGGCGCACTGCTGGCGGCGATGATTCTGGTGGCCTACCGGTTCAGCGCACGCTTCCTGCTGCTGGCGCGGCGGCTCGTCGGCCTGATGCGTGAGCGGCGGCGCATTCGCCTGGAAACCGTGCCCCCGGCGCAGGAAATCCCCGATTCAGAAGCATTCGATTGGGACGCGCACGATGAGGCTGCCGCGTCCCGGCTTCAGCGTGAGCCGCATGACCCTATCTGGCGGCGTAAGCGGCCAGGATCTGATCCATTTCCTGATTGACGTCCGCGTTCACCCAGCGCCGTTTTTCGTCGGCGTCGAACCACGCCAGAGTTCGCTGAACCCCCTCGTGGAAGGGAATCACCGCCTGATAGTCCGGCACGAAGGTCTTGATCTTACGGTTATCGAAGATCACGCTCCACGTTTTATCGCCGATCAGACCGGGTCCCAATGACGGCGCGACCTGCGCGATAAAGTCCGTGGGGATATGCACGATATGGGCGTCCACACCGAGCGCTTCCGCGATGGTCTCATAGATCTGATTCCAGGTCAGCACTTCGTCCGACGTGATGTGGAAGGCATGACCGATGGCCTGCCGGTGGCCGAGCAGCCCCAGAAAACCCCGCCCGAAATCCTCCGCGTGCGTCACCGTCCACAGCGATGCGCCATCGCCATGCACGATGATCGGCTGGCCTTTGAGCAGGCGATCCGCCAGCGTGTAGCAGCCCCAGCCGCCGATGGCGATCGGGAAATTGGGATCATACGTCAGCGAGGGGCGGACGATGGTCACCGGGAAATCTTCCTCGCGGTAAGCCCGCATCAGCCGGTCTTCACAGGCGATCTTGTTGCGTGAGTATTCCCAGTGCGGGTTGTACAGCGGCGTCGACTCGGTGATGATGGGGTGGGTCGGCGGCTTCTGATAGGCCGAAGCGGAGCTGATAAAGACGAACTGCTTGACCCGCCCGCGAAAGAGCGCCAGATCGCGTTCGATGTCCTCCGGTCGGTATGCGATCCAATCGACGACGACATCGAACTCGACATCCCGCAAGGCCGCGCGCAGGCTGTCCGGCTGGTGAATATCCGCGACCAGGCTGCGGACGCCAGGCACCTCGACCTGCCGTTTCCCCCGATTCAGGTGGGTGAGGTCGATTCCCCGTTCCAGCGCTAACCGGCTGACGGCGGTGCTGATAAACCCCGTGCCGCCAATAAATAAGACTTTCATAAGGGCTGCTCCATTCAGACAAAGCGGGCATTTTCCCCCCACAACATACCACAAAGCGTTCGATCATGCTGCTGGGCGCGTTGACAAGCGGATAGATTGACCCCGCCTCAAAAGTCTGCTACGATGAGTCTGTATACGTCGGTATCCGATATATAATGCCATGAGAATGTATCCCGATGACCGATTCGCACGAGGATGTGTCCGATCTGCTGCCGCTGCGGGAACCTACTTTTCTGATCCTGCTCAGTCTGGCCGAGGGTCAGAAGCACGGCTATGCCATCATTAAGGACGTCGCGGAGATGAGCCGGGATCGGGTGACTCTGAGCACCGGGACGCTGTATGAGGCGCTGGCTCGCCTGCTCGACCAACTGCTGATCGAGCGGGTGGAGGAGCCGGATGAGATGGGCAGCCATCCCGGTCGTCCGCGCAAAGCCTACCGGCTGACACTGAGGGGGCAGCGGGCGGTGCAGGCGGAAGTGAATCGACTCCAGAATCTGATCGCTGCGGCCCAGCAGCGTCTCGGCCTCGAACGGCAGGGTTCAGGCGATTGAAGGAGGCACCGGAATAATGGATACCCTGATCCCTGCGATTCTGTACTGGCTTTATCGTCTCAGCCTGCGCGCCTTTCCCCAGGGATTTCGCGCCGAATTTGAAAGCGAAATGCTGGAAGTGTTCGACTCCTTGCTGGTGCAGCACACGGGGGAGGGCTGGCGGGCGGTGCTGCGGCTCGGCATGCGGGAACTGGTGCAGCTTCCGGCGGCACTCGTCAGAACCTACCGGCGGGCATGGCGCAAACAGCGGACCCGATCGGTGTTTATCCAGATGATGCGGCGCTCTCCCTTTCACCCGCTGCCTCCGGCCCCGGATGGCCGCTTCTCCTGGGGGCAAACGCTGCTCGAAACCAGCCTGTTGATCGTCTTTGCCGCCCTGCTGGGCCTCACGGTCTACGGCCATTTCGCCTGGATTCCGGCCAGTTGGCGTGACCTGGGGACCGGGGTTGGCGGTGTGCTGGCAGGGCTGGCGCTGCCGGTTTTTCTGCTGGGCCTGGCACACCGTATGCCGCGCTGGGCTTACCCGGCAGCGGGCATCCTGATCGGGCACAGCCTGATTCTGGCGCAGCCGATGCGACTGCTGGTGTTCTGGGTCAGCACCCTGATCGCGGTATTTTTCCTGGCTCTGATGGCCGTTTACGTCCATCTGGTGGTCCAACCGCTGCCGCGCTTTCTCCAGGCAGTCGGCAGGAGCATGGCGCTGGATTGGACGCGCCTCTCCTTTGGCTTTTACGGCCTGCTGCCTGCCATCGTGATCCGTGCCTTCGACGACACCACCCGTAACGACGAGACGCTCTATTTTGCGCTGGCCCTGCTGGTGATGGGGGTCGGGGCGTTGGCCTACGCTCGCAGCCGACGCCAGCCGCAGCAGTTGGGGGCGCTGGTGGGCGGCGTGACCGGGGTGCTGGTGCTGGCTGTGCTCAAGCAGCTTGCGGTTCAGGGGCCGTGGCGGACGACGCCTCATCGGTGGCTGGTGGAGGTTAGCTGGCTGAGCGCAGGTTGGGCTTTGATGGTGGCCCTGCTGCTGCTGCCGATGTTCGCCAGTCTGATCTGCCGCGCCTGGGCGGACAGCCGCCGCGCTGCGGCGAGCGGATAGGGGATATGGCATGACACATATGAGTCAGATGGGGGTCATTCCCGGCCTGCTGATTATCCTGGCCGGCCTGCTGGCGCTGCACGGGGAAGATCGGGAGCGGGCCAGGCGGCGCTTTTTCGTGTTTCTGGTAGTCGTCAGCTTCCTCATCTTCCTGCTGCTGCTAGTCACCAGCCAGATCGACCCGAATCAGGGGGATATGACCGCCTTTCAACTGGCCGGTTTGCTGCTGCCGTCGGTCGTCGGCCTGCTGGTGCTCACTGTGCTGAACATCCGGCAGCTGCGGGGGATGTCACGCGGGATGCAGTTCGTGGTGGTGGGTATGATGCTGGCC
>JAIOHO010000739.1 GCA_019912905.1 Anaerolineae bacterium | reverse complement strand
CTTACGGGCTGGCCGACAAGCGCATCTGGATCAACGAGACGAATGCCGCGCCGACCGATGACCCGCAGTGGCCGGTTCAGCGCCCGGTTTACCAGCTTGACCTGGAACAGCAGGCTTCGTTTCTGGTGCAGGCCGCGGCTCTGAGCCTGGCGGCGGGTGCCGAGCGGGTGGCTGTGTATAAGCTGTACGACCAGCAGCTTCCACCGGGCGGCGAATCCTTCGGCCTTCTCAGTCCCGCGGATGCTGCGCCGCGCCCCGCTTTTGACGCCTGGAAGACCGTGATCGAGCATCTGGGCGGCGTACAGACCGCCCGGCGCGCCTCGACCGAGCGCACCGATGCAGTCCGTCTGGTTCATGCCGATGGACATGAAACCCTGGTGCTATGGGCACGAACCGCTGCGCCGAGCGAGGTGCGGATTAATGCGAGCGCAGAAAAAGCGCAGTGGGTCGATTCGTATGGTAATATCATCGTGTTACGCCCGGTCGAAGGGACCTACACGCTGACCCTCCCGGCGGCGCGCTGCAATGCGGTCGATGGCTGCGCGGTGGGCGGGCCGGTAGCGCTGCTGGTGCAGCCCACAGGCGCAACACAGATTATGGAAGTCCAGAGTCAGGCCCAGTTGGTGTTTAAGTAGGAGTGAACCAGAGTCCCATGGAAAATCAGAAGCCCCGGCGCGAGATGAAGTTTAATTATGGCGGTCAGGCCGTCATCGAGGGTGTGATGATGCGCGGCGCGCACAGCGCAGCAGTGGCCGTGCGTAACCCCAAAGGCGAGGTCATTATCCACGAAACCCCGCTGAGCCGTACGCTGTACCGCAGCCGCATCATCAAGACGCCGTTTGTGCGCGGCGTGATCGGCCTTTGGGATGCGCTCGGCCTGGGCACGCGGGCGCTGATGTGGGCCGCCGATGTCGCCGTCGGCGAGGACGAAGAGGTCGATTTCAATGGGCCGATTGGCTGGGCGACCATCGCGGTCTCGCTGGTGCTGGGCATGGGGTTGTTTTTCCTGGTCCCGACCCTGGGCGCGGCGGGCATCGGCAACCTGCTCGGCCTGACGCCGAACGGCTCGGCACCCATCGGGTTTAACGCCTTCCTGGTCAACCTGATCGAAGGCGCGATCCAGATCACCCTGCTGGTCGCCTATATCTGGGCGATTGGTCGCATCCCGGATGTCAAGCGTTTGTTTGGCTATCATGGGGCCGAACATAAGACGATTAATGCCTACGAAGCCGGGGCGGAGCTGACGCCGGAAGTCGTCTCGCAGTATGCGATTGAACATCCCCGCTGCGGCACGGCTTTTCTGCTGACCGTCGCCTTTGTCAGCGTGGTGGTCTTTTCCGTGCTCGGACGTCCGCCGCTGCTGCTGCTGATCCTGTCACGGCTGATTTTCATCCCTGTCGTCGCGGGTATCGCCTACGAAGTCATCCAGTTTTCGGCACGCAATCTGCATAATCCGCTGGTGCGCATCCTGATCAAGCCGAATCTGGCGCTTCAGCACCTGACCACGCGCCAGCCGGACCTGCATATGATCGAAGTCGCCATCGTCGCCTTCGAGCGCGTGCTGGTGTCGGAGGGTATGCTCGAGGCCGAAGAAGCCATGATCCCTCTGACCCGGCCTGAAGCGGTATCGCCCACGCTGGCTGCCAGCGGCGACTAGATCAGGCGGTAATCCTCAACAAACGCCGTTTTGTCGTTAAAACAACTGGTATAAATCTGCGCATCTGTCCTGATTTTTTGCAGGCGGATGTGCCGTTTTTCCCCCTGAACGGCAGCCTGCATCACCCAGGTGTCCGGCCCATCGGCCTGGGAATCGATCCATGTCAGGTCGTCAAGGCTGGTCAGGCTCAACTGCTGGCGCAGCAGGGCGTCGGCGGCCTGAACTGGCCCGCGATAGCAGACGCGCCCGCGCAGATAATCGGGGTCAAGCTGACCGGCACGATCGCGCCGGACCAATTCGACCACATGGGACTGCGGAATCCGCCCGTAGCAGATGCCGTGCGGCAGGAACAAGGCAGTGGGCGCGAAGCGATGACCACCCAGATGGGTACACTGCCAGGCGCTTTCGCCGACCTGCGCCCGCAGTTCCTGATAAATGGCGACGCCATATCTGGCGCAGCACTTGTCGCGCCGCGCATTGGTGCATACCAGAAACAGAGCTTCCTCACTGCGCTGATGGTCGAAGGTGGGGTCTCCGCCAGCGAGTGCAGTCAGGTCGATGTCCAGCAGATCGGCGTAGTCCGCCAGGGTAAAAGCATACAAACACGGCGCAGCCTCCTCAACGACGGCGACGAACAGGCGCATGCCCTCCCGACTCTGGCCCGGCTGTCGGATCAGCAGAATATTCGAGTCGGGAATCGCGTTCAGGCTGGCGGAGAGGTGCGCTTTGACCGGTTCGGCCAGGTCGCTTTCCGCGAAGGCCTGCGCACCCCAGGGCTGGTCATATTGCAACAGCAGCCAGACGCGCTTTTCGGGCGCGGAGCCGTAGAGCGGTTCGTGGGCTTCCCGCGAAAGCGTCGAGCAGAGGTAGTCTGCGGTGGGCTGGGCGGTCATGAGTGTCTATGATCCATCGAACGATCGGTCACTGGACACGATTATGGCATCTTCTGCCCGACTGCGCCGGGACTAAAGGTCCAATGGGGCCATCGGCGGCTGATCCTCGCTTGATAGTACCAGCATTTTTTCCAGGCGCTGCTGGAGATAATGGTCGATGGCCTGCGTCAGAAATTCCAGCGCCGCCTTGTAGTCCACGGAAAAGTCAATATCCGCGCCCTTTGCCAGCCCGTACAACCGCTCCTCGATCGTCGTTGGACGACACACGACCGGGACAATCGGGCGGTCGTAGATTTCCGCCCAGCGGATTTCCTCTTCGACATGCTTGGACTGCATCGAATCCGGCGATACGATGATCAAAAACACCTTGGTATGGTAAATGGCGGTGCGGATCTCATTGCCAAACGGCAGGCCGGGTGCGTCCTTCGCGTACCACCAGACGGCGTAGCCCAGCACTTCCAGATCCTGGACCAGCATCTGCACCCATTCTTTGTCCTTGTCCGAACTGGAGGTAAAAATGTGATAATCCTCCAGCATTTTTTCGGGCAGCGCTGTTTGGGGGTGAGCAGTGAGGGGGTTCGGGTGTGCGGCAGGATGCGCCGTGCGCGGTGTCGAACGTCGATTCGCGCCGCCCAGCCAGGCAAACACCAGCGCGGCAATCGAAGCTCCCAGTGCCATCGCCGCCAGCAGGCCGATGACGAAAATCTGGTTGTTGGCGTTGACCGCCAGGACCATCATCTGTCCGGCTTCGGCAGGCGAGAGCTGGCTGGCTTCCGTCGCGCTGTAAGCCGCGGCGGTGCCCTGGACACGGAAGGCCACAACCGTCGCAATATCGGGTTCCGACGGCGATACGGGGCCGCCTGTGACTCCGGTTGCCGTGCCCGGCGTGAGTGTACCCTGGAACAGAACGGCCAGCGCGGTGGCGGTTTGCTGAACGGCATTGACCGCTGAGATACCTGTTGGAGTCGATGTCGGCTCATCGGCTGCGACGGCCTCGGTGGACGACGGAATGGGGGAACTGATCGTGGTGGGCAGAGTGGTTTTAGCGGCAGTCAGACCGGTCGCGGTGGGGGGCGGGACGGCGGTCGCTATCTTCGTCGTTGTCGGGACAACAGTTCGATCAGGACTGGCG